>DAOVJU010000179.1 GCA_030632095.1 Chlorobiota bacterium | reverse complement strand
GATCCGACGACCGGTAAAATTAAAAGCATGCTCCAGTTTGGATTTTTACCAATGTTAACAATGAAGATAGAATTATAAATTTATTGATTTCGGGGAGCAAGCATTTCAGTAAACCGGTGCTTCATTAATAACCTGATAAATATAAAAAGGCCAATCAATACCAAAGGAACGCTTAGCCACTGTCCCATGTTTAGTTTCATTCCTTCTTCAAATGCAACCTGGTTTTCCTTGAAAAATTCAATTATAAAACGGGCAGAAAACAAATCCACTAAAAATATGCTAAATATCAATCCTCCATAATCAGCCATTTTTGTTTTATGGTAAAAAAAGTACAAACCGGTAAAAATAATAAGGTATATTAAACCTTCATATAATTGTGTTGGATGACGGGCAACCATATCAGAGACCGGAAAACCTTCAGGATAATCCCGTATAAAAATAAATGCCCAGGGAACAGTTGTAATGTGTCCGTATATTTCAGAATTCATTAAATTACCCATTCTGATAAGAAAACCGGCTAATGCTACAACAATAACAATACGGTCTAGTATCCAGAAATATGTTTTTTTAATTTTACGTGCATAAAAATAAAGGGCAACCAGTATTCCGATTGCAGCACCATGACTGGCAAGCCCACCTCTCCACACCTTAATAATTTCTATTGGATTTTGCAGGAAATATTCAGGTTCATAAAAAAAACAATGTCCTAACCGGGCACCAACAACAACACCAATAAACATGTAAACAGTTATCTTTTCTAACCAGTCTAAATGAATATTTTCCCGTTTATATATTCTTTTAAATATGAGGTACCCTAAATAAAAAGCAAGGGCAAACAATAAACCATACCAGCGTATTGTTAAAGGGCCAATATGAAAAATATCAGGGTTAATGTTCCAGGTAATATATGCTATCATGAAAAAAGGATTTTTAATTAAAAGCCCAAAGTTAAAAGTTTTTATAAAAATGTAGTTAATTAGTTATAATATTACCACAGATTCACTAATTAATCTATCAATAAAGTAGTACGTCATTGCGATGACGACGAAGGAGGAAGAAGCAATCTGCTGATTAGCAAAGGATTGCCTCATCGTTCCTCCTCGAATAACGGAAATGACGGACTTTATGGACCCCAACTGGCGCAAGTTTAGCGAAGCGTAACTTGTGCCTTGGGTAACGGTACGAAATATTTATACTAATTCTGTATTGATTTAAAAATGAAAAAGATGTGTACAATTAATAGCTTTATAATGATAGTTTTCATTCTGTTTTCATGTCAAAAGAATGATATTAATGTGAATACCAATACCAATAACAATAATGATACATTGGTAATTTATGCCTATGGCCCGGTATCAATAGATCTGAATAATGACAATATTACAGATTTTATAATTGAATATATGAATTATGGAACGGATGACATTCCGCAATCTTCAAGTAGTATTATTGGAACAATCAGGCCGGAAAATAACAATAAAATGTTATATAAAGCAGGATATTTGTTTCTTGAAAAAGGGGATACTATAACAGTAACCAAACAATCTGACTTACAATGGTTTGGATATCCGGCTTCCATTGTAAAAATTACTTGGAATATTAACAATGGCTGGGATAGTACATGGACCGTTGTTTCAAAAAAAGAAGCACCTTATTACCTGGCTTTTATATTAAATTATAACCAGATTGATTATTTAGGCTGGATGGAATTATCTATAAGCTCATTTAACGGAAAGATAGTGATAAATGATTATTTCTATAAAGAAAGCGAGACTATTATAGTAGGAAATAAATAACAGTACATAAGTGGAAAAGCATAAGGAGAAATAATACGACGAAAGCTTTACTAATATCACCCTTCACTTATCACGTTTTTGTTGCATGAAAAACTGTTGAGACACCATGATTTGATATTATTTTCCTGCTTTCAATAATTACTTGTGTAAAACCGGCTTTTTCTAATAATAATCCAAATTCATTTACCGAGTACCAGCGTAATTTGATTAAATCGGTAATAGTGTTTGTTAACATGTTATTGCTAAATAAATCATAACGGAGCGTTATTGTTTGAACCTGGTTTGCAAGATCAAAATTGTCTGCTGAACTTACAATCATACTTTCATTTTTGTATGACGCACTTCTTCCTACTTTCCATACCCCATCATTATTAGCAATTATATCTTCCCACGGAATAAAAATATCTAATACCAGCTTTCCCCCCTTATTTAAACTTTGATAAATTTTTGAAAGGGTTAAGGTAGCATAATCAAATTTGTGAATCAATTGAAAAGAACCCCCGGGAATAAAAACAAGATTGTATTTACGTTTAAGATAAAGCTCTTCAAATTTTTGTTCGTAAAGCGTGGTCTCTAAACCTTCCTTGTCAATTTTTTCCTTGCAAATTTGAAGCATGTCTGGCGAAGAGTCAAGGCCGTCAATATCCACACTATTTTTTAAAGCATCAACTAATTGCCTTCCTGTTCCACATGCTAATTCTAAAACGGGGCCATTGCCTTTTTGAATTATTTTTTTGTAAAAATTTATGTCTCCATTTTCTTTTTCAAGCAAACGGTCATACCATTCGGCTACCATTCCTGTATAATGTTTTGAGTTATCAATAACAGTTTTCATCATTAAAATTTAGTTAATAATAATTTTTTTTATAAGATATGCATTGTTACTATAAATTTTAACCAGGTAAATACCACTATTTATATTTGTAGTGTTGATTTTTGCAAACTTAGTACTTGGTTCAAATTGATATGTTTTTATTAGCTTTCCCTTAATAGAATATAGTAAAACCTCATCAACAAAATTATATTTTACCGACCGGATATTAAGTTCATCATTAACAGGATTCGGATATATATTATAACTTTCCTTAAGGTCTAGTAACGATGATTTCATAACAAGTGTCTGGCCTTTAACAATGTTATGCTCCGGATCCAATTGGACATTTTCAATTTCAAAATCCAGATCAAAAATAAATTCCTGGCTGTTTTCAAGATGGTGAAATGTTAACAGCTTATTTTGACTTTCGCCTTCGAATAATATGGGTAAATGCATTTCAAAGAATTCAACAGATTCGTGTGATTGAGATTGGTCTATAGCAATACGAACTGCCCCACTATCATCCTGCCACCAGAAAATTGTATATGATGGAAATCCTTCACCAATGTACCAGTCATTAAAAAATTCCTGTAACGATGTGTCCGCAGTCATTTCAAAATGACTTTGCAAATGTGGTGTTTTTGCATAACCATTTGCCAGTTCAGGATCGTTTAAATAATTTTTTATTGCATTAAAGAAGTTAGAATCTCCCAGTTTATGGCGCAACATGTGAAGTACCATTCCTCCTTTTGCATACGACAAGCGGCCATTAAATATTCTCCAAACACTGGTGGTGTCCGTACAAAGCACAGATCCTCCCGGATCGCTTATAATATATTCTATTTCGCCTTGTTTGTATTCTAACCAATAGTCAGGATAAAATTCTTCCCACATTAATCCTGTTAAATAAGTTGCAAATCCTTCATTAAGCCAGATATCTTCCCAGCTTCCGCAGGTAATATAATCACCAAACCACTGGTGGGCTAATTCGTGGGTAGTCAAAGAAATATAAAAATTTTCCACAAAACTCATTGTTTGATGTTCCATTCCCCCTCCCCATTCAAATTGAGCATGGCCATATTTTTCATCAGCATATGGATATAGTATAAATTTTTCATTAAAAAATTCCATTACAGCTATTAATTCTGCTGATTGTTCTTGAATACTTGAAATATCTTCAGGATACACATAATTTAATATTTCAAATGAATCTCCATCTTCAGTATGAACATATTCCGAATAATTAGCATAGTTCGTCACGGATATAGCAATTAAATATGCAGTTATCGGATGACAATGTTTCCAATGAATAATGTTATTATCACCATTAGTTACTTCTGAGACAAGAACTCCATTACTGGCTACACGGTTCGGGAAAGGAGTGATTACAATTATATCAATAGAATCAATTTTGTCTACAAGGCTTTGTTTACAGGGCCACCAGTCTTTTGCACCAAATGGTTCCGATAATGTCCAGATGATTGGTGTATTATTATGATAATCCTGAATAAATGAACCAAAACCTGTGTCCCCTGGAGGAACCCCATGATACCAGATTGTTAAAGAATCTATCTGATTCAATGATAAACTTGAAGATAAATAAACTGTAAGTATATTATTCTCATGCTCAAATGAAAGATTTTCACCTTTAGATAAAATTGAATCAACCGTTAATTCGGTATGTAAATCAAATGTCAGTTCATTTAAATTGTCTTCTTTAGCTATGAAATATGAAGTAACCCCACCACTAATATAAATAGTATCAGGATCAACAAACAGGTAAAAACGATGGTAAACCAAATCATACATGTTCCCGACATTTGTTTTTTCAAATGAAAATAATTTTTTATGATATTCACCTTCTAATTTAGCAATATCTTTTTCATGGTATATTTTATTGTTTTGGGCAAAAACAGAGCCTGATAACAGAAATATTACAAGTAAAATGATATTTTTCATTTTTGTATGATTATTTGGTTAAGGGTTTTTTATACAAAAAATAATAATTAAAGTTAAATATTTTGTTCCTGAAAAGCATCATTAAATTATTTTTACTGTTTATTTAATGTATATATGTTATACAATTGTTTGTATAAGTTGAAAATCATGAAGTTATATGACACAAATCGGGAAACCAGAAAAACGAATAGTTGATTTTATAAAAAAACATCATGTTTTAACCCTGGCAACTTCGGTTGAAAATGGACCATATTGCGCAAATTGCTTTTATGTTTATTTAAAAGAGCAGAATGCATTTGTTTTCACTTCTGACCTTGAAACAAAACACGTACAAGATGCTTTGGAGAACAATTATGTTGCAGGTTCTGTTGTTCTTGAAACTAATGTTGTAGGTAAAATACGAGGGATACAATTTAATGGATATTTATATGAACCAAATGGTGAATTAAGGAAGTTAGCAAAAAAAGCATATATGAAACGATTTCCATATGCCCTGTTAATGAAAACCAGGTTTTGGATTTTGGAATTAACATTTATAAAACTTACTGACAACCGCATGGGATTTGGAAAGAAACTTATATGGAGAACAGAAAAATTTTAAATTAATTTAGAAATCCGCCTTCTTAACATCAATTATTCATAAAAGCCGCGAATTCGCTAATAATAAATGAATTATAATATTAGCTTTCTAAAATCATTCGCGCATTAGCGGCTAATATAGAGATATGTAAGGAAATTTATGAACTGTTCTCATGACCAAAGGGAATAATTAATCAAATTAAAGGATGGATTTTTAATAATAACTTTCGTAGTTACCAATTAAAGTTCTTAGCCCAAATGAAATAATATGGTTCGGGGTTTTTTCAGAAGGGTTCTTTTGGACCCGGTATATATACCCAAGCTCAAATTGTATATTCCATTTCGGATTAATCAGATAAAAGCATTTAACTTCAACAATACTAAAAGTATTAACAATACCATTAAGCACTTCATATCCATAATCTGAATCACGGTCGTTATATGGGCGATAAATATCATGACCCGAGTTACTGTTATTTTCATCAAAGCCTGTTTTTGTATATATGAAATTGCTACTTAATCCGGCTCGTCCTTTATAATATTGGAATCGTATTATGGTTTCAATAAAATTTGAACCAAGTGAATGTGCAAGTGGTTGATAATAATGCCCATAGTTATCAAGGGAGGTTATATGTGAATATGTAAACGGGCTTACTAAATTAAGTTCGGTTTGTAGTTGAAAATTTTTTATTCCAACCGGATTAAATAAACGCAATCCGTTTTGAATACCATATTTATTTCCCCAATAGCCGTTCTGGTTTTTGAACTCTGCAAAGTTAAAATCATCTAAAATGAACTGTCCATAATAATGCAACTTCTTTCCTAGTTTAAACTTGTAGAAAAATCCCAGTAAAACATTATCCGGAGAGGGATCATCTAAACTAAATTCAACCGGCCGAAAGAAAATTATAGGATTTAAGTAGTTAATCTCAAAGCCCCGATTACCCGAGGTTTCACCTCCATTCCAAATAACAGATTCAAAAAGTCCAATATTTAGCCATTTAGTGGCATTCCAGCTTAGTATATGCGAAGCAGTATATTTGTCTTCTAAAATGTAGTATGGGTCAGGATAGTTAATGTCCCTTAAAAAAGAATAAAGTACACTATACTTTATTTTCCAGATATCAAGGCTTAGCTGCAGGTATGGATAATACTTTGAATTATCGGAAAGCAATAGTGATCGATACCCGTCTCCCCAAAAATTCTTTCCTTGCCCGGCTTTAATATTAAAATATTTACCTGCATTAACAGACCAAAAAAAAGATAAGTTATTATATGTAAAATTATTGTTATTATTAATTTCAAAACTTCCGTTATGTGGGATTACATGCGTAGTTTCAATTTTTTGTTTATAAAAGGAAGGATAGTTGCAATTATTGTATGAATAATTAAAATAAAAAGTATGTAATTTATTGATAGTACCTAGTATTGAAAAACCAAACTTGTGTTGATACAATGTTTTATTATTTAATGCATCGTACAAAAAAAGTTCATTTATAACCGGGTTAAGTGATAAATTGATATTGTTAGTATTGAATTTTATAAAATCTTTGTTTAAAAAGTAATTAATCCTGTTAGTATTTGTTGGGGTAAAAAACATGCTATCAGCCTGGTGCTTTTTAGGAATAGCATGGTATGTAAGTGGTTTGATTGAGCTGTGTAAATTATCAGTATAATTATATATTAAATTAGCATACCGGTCATAAGTTTCGGTGTTATAGGTGATAAG
>DAOVJU010000021.1 GCA_030632095.1 Chlorobiota bacterium | reverse complement strand
GAAATGCCTTAATAGAGGAAAATAAGGAAAATTATGAGCTATTATTCCACTTTTTAGCCCTGGCATATGATTCACAATCAATTCAACTGGTGCGTGAAAATCTTGAAAGCGAAACAGCCGAAGGTATTGGATTTGCAATTGAGTTACTTGACCTTTTTGTTGCTGAAGAAATAAAACCTTTATTATTTCCAATTTTTGAAGATACAACACCACTCGAAAAAATCAAAATTCTTCAAAACCACTTCCCAATAAAGTTACAGGATACCGAAGAATTGATAAATTCAATTATCAATAGAGACCCTAATTTCATTAATAGATGGACCCGAGTTTGCGCTATTCAGTTAACAAGAACTATTGAGAACTATAAAGTGAACAATGGTATGCTTGCGCATTTGTTTAATAGCGACAAGTTGATAAGGGAAACTGCAGGAATTGCAGTTAAAAACATTGATGATAGTGCCTTTTCAATAACTTGTAAACGAATGGACAGTGATCATAAACAGCAAATTGACGAAGCTTATTTATATGCTGATGATAATAAATATAAGTTGCTTTATGAGAAAAATAATTTTTTAAAAAAACTTAAACAATTTAAAAATGTACCTGACAGGAACTTAACAAAACTTGCAGACTTTATAAAATTTAATATTATTGAGAAAACTGATAATTTGCTAAGCAGATATACCGAAGATACTATTGAATATCTGTTTTTAATTAAAGGTAAAGTTATTATTGAATCCGGGACATATAGTAAGACTTATAATAACAGTGTATTCGTTAATGAAATACATACTTTATTGCCTTTTTCGGAAATAAAACTGAAAATTACTGAAGATTCATTATTTTACAGCATAACAAAAGACGATTTTGATTTTATATTATTTAGTAATCCTGAACTGGCAAAAATAATGATGCAGGAAATTAGTCTTGAAGAAGAATTTGCTTGAATATAACCAATAAATAAAACTTAATACTTGATTAATTATAAACCATTGAATGAAGGCAACGTCGATATTTAGACAGTTAATTTTAAATGTAGTTATCCCTGCTGTTATTGCACTAATAGTTTTAGCTGTATTAAATTACTTTAATACCAGGCAGATTCTACACAACACAAATACGGAAAAAAGTTTAATTATTTCTGAGCAACTAAAACACATCCTCGAATTACAAGATGTAGCTTTAGCAAGTATTGAAAGCAGATTGGATAATAAAATGGAATTATACAGCAATAAACTTGTTAATGATTATTTCAGAAATACAACTAACATTGAAAATGCCGATCTTAATAAAATCAGGTTAGAACTAGGTATGAATTCTAATTCAGAAGATATTTATATAATTAGTAAAAATGGAATAATTGTTAATACAACTTTTGAAAAAGATAAAAACCTGAATGTTTTTAATTTTGGGGCTGATTATAAAAATTTTATACTAAATACACTAAGTGGAAATGAGTTTATTGCTGAAAAGTTTACCATTGAAAGCTTAACAAGAAAGATAAAAAAGTATACCTATATCCCCACAAAAGATAATAACTATATCATTGAATTGGGTTTTTATTCTGACCATGCAAATGTTATCATGGATAAAATTAAAACAACGGTTAATGAAATTTCTATAAAGCATGCAAGTATAAAGAGTGTTGACTTATTTTTGAGCGAAGAAAACCCATTTTCACTAAATACTGTTACTACCTTAACCGATGAACAACTGATTTTTTTAAAGAAAGTATTTAAGCTAAGAAATACACAAACCTATTTCGAGAAAAGTGAAAATGGATATTTGCATAATGAATACATATACATGGAAAGGGAAGGAACAAACTTATACCGCTCTTCAGTAATTCGGATAATTACAGATAAATCAGGTGAACAAGATATTTACACAAGAGAGCTCATAAAGTTTTTAGTAATATTTGGTGCCACCATAGTAGTTGTTCTAGCCCTGACTTATAAGAAAACAAAGATTATAACTGATCCGATAAAAAAGCTTGTAAGCAACGTTAACAGAATATCTGAAGGTAGATTAGACATTAGGGCTGAAGTAGTTGGGAATAATGAAATTACCAGATTATCAGAGCATTTTAACTATATGCTTGAACAACTTGAACAATATTATGATGAACTGGAACAAAAAGTAAAAGAACGAACTGCAGAAATTCATCAACAAAAGGAAGAAATTCTGGCACAACGGGATGCTATCGAAAGTCAACGTAATATTCTTGCTGATAAAAACAAAAGTCTCGAAATTGCATATCATGAAATAGAAGAACAAAAAAGACATATTACCGATAGTATACATTATGCGAAACGTATACAAAATGCAATTTTGCCACCCGATGATTATATAGAAAAAGTAATCCCCGAATCATTTATATTCTATAAACCAAAGGATATTGTTAGTGGCGACTTCTATTGGATTAAAAAAATTGAAAACAAGGTAATTGTAGCAGCCGTTGATTGTACCGGCCATGGTGTACCAGGAGCTTTTATGTCTATAGTTGGCAATGATCATTTAAATTATGCCGTAAACGTGATAAGGGCAACTAAACCGGCAGATATTTTGGATATTGTGAATGAAGGTGTTACAAATTCATTGCGCCAAAAATCAGAAATAACTATGGTTAGAGACGGAATGGATATGGCACTATGCTCTATTGACTTTGAAAATAGAAAACTTGAATTTGCAGGGGCATACAATCCTTTATACCTTATTCGGAACGGAGAGATAATAAAGATCAAAGGTGACAAATTTCCGGTTGGGGGATTTTTAGACCAGAAACTAAACATTTTTACTAACCATGAAGTAGATTTGCAAAAAGGTGACGCAGTATATGTTTTTTCAGATGGGTTTGCCGATCAGTTTGGAGGGCCAAACCACAAGAAATATATGTACAAACCTTTCAGGAATCTTTTAATAACCATGCAAGACAAACCTATGGAATATCAAAAGGAAAAACTGGAAAAGGAATTTAATGAATGGAAAGGTAATGATGTGCAAATTGATGATATACTAATAATAGGTGTAAAAATCGTATGAAAACATTTCATTTTATTATTGTTTTGCTTAACTTATCATCCATTTGAAGTATATTTGAGTCCAGTTTAAAAACTAAATAAAACAAAAAATGCCACAAAAACACTAAAGCACCAAATTTCACAAAATAAAGAATATCAACCAAATAACTTTGGTGGGATTTTGTGCAACGCCGTCGGCAAGCCTATGGCGGCCGATGGTTTTAGTGCTTTGGTGGCAAATAAATACCTTTTTAGACTGAACTCATATTTAAATTATTGATTACTATATATCTTATTTTGCATGAATTTCAAATTCGATCTATACATAACATATCCTGACGCAGGTGATAATAAAATTACTGAAAACTGGATAAACAACTTCAAAAATTTTCTTGAGATATTGCTTGAAAAACTTTTAAAAAGAAAGATTTCTATTGCATTATCTACTGACAAAAATGCTAAAGAAGCACTGAAAGCCAGTTCTTCGTTTCTTCTAATCCTAAACGAGAATCATCTAAATAAAAAATTTCAGGAAGAAATCAAGGAAATAGCAATTATTACAAAAAATGATTCTAGTGAACGTGTATATAAAATATTTACCTCAAAAATTGAAACTCCTGCTCTACCTGAATCAGTTAAACCATTAATCAATTACAATTTCTATAAAATTGACAGTGAAACAGGAAATACAATACAGTTTATTGAATTTAAAGGAGAAAAAGATGAGAAACTTTTCTGGTTGAAACTTGTTGACTTAGCTTATGATGTTTATAATAACATTGTTAAATTGAATAAAATTGAAAAAGAAAAAACACTAAATGAAAAAAAAGTAATTTTCCTGGCTGAAACAGGTGAAGGCCAGTTTGAAAACAGGGATATTATAAAAAGAGAATTATTACAACATGGATATACGGTAATTCCTGAAAAACACATTAATTTAAATGACAATAAATTCGATGACGATATCAAACAATACTTATTAAATGCATGTATGGCTATTCATATAATTAGTGAAGATTATAGTCAGAGCCAAAATGAAGAACATTCAATTTGTGCTGTTCAAAACTCCATTGCATCAAAATACTATATTGAACTAGAAGGGCAAAACAAGGAAAATTTGCTTAAAAGAATTATATGGATATCTCCTGATTTAAACCTGAAAACTGAGAAACAAAGAAATCAGATAGAACAATTAAAACAAAATGAGGAAGCATTAAAAGGTGCCGAGGTGATACAAACCCCAATTGAATTACTTAAAACAGTTATTCACAACAGGCTGAATGAAGAATATGAGATTGAGCAAGATGAGAGAAAAACATTAAACGGAAAAAAGGCCGGCAAGGATATAATGTGTGTTTATTTAATTTATGACAAAACTGATTCGGAAAACATTAAAACAGTTCATGATTATTTTGGCAAACACAATTTTGTAATACTTAGTTCATCCTTTGAAGGAAATGAATACGAGCTTATAAAACAACATAAAAGAAAACTGGTAAAATCTGATTATGTTTTTATTTATTATAATGATAATAAGGAATGGTTAACCAGTAAAATTAAAGATATTATGAAATCACCCGGATTTGGAAGAAAAAGGCCATTTCAATCAAAAGTGATTTATTATAACGATAATCAGAAAATTGATATTAATACATTTGCAAAAGAGAATTTCTTAATTCTTAAAGGTAAAAAAGAATTTGATCCTGTAATTCTGGATCCATTGTTCAAAAAAGACAGATAATATTATGAGTGAACCCGCTACAACTATGGTTATTGATAAGGAGGAAAGAATTATATTTAATCCTTTTCCTGGTTTAAGGCCATTTACTATAGAAGAAAGCCACTTATTTTTTGGTCGTGAAGGACAAAGTGATGAAGTCTTGAAAAATCTTTCAAACAACAGATTTGTTGCTGTTCTTGGAGCATCAGGAAGTGGTAAATCATCATTAATGTACTGTGGATTAGTTCCTATACTACATGGCGGTTTTATAGCTAAAGCCGGTTCAAAATGGCGAATTGTAGCCACCAGGCCAGGCAGGGCACCAATTGACAACCTTGCTGAATCATTAGTAAAAAGTGATTTTGAAGATGCTGATAAAATGGATGAAGATGAATTGCATTACAGAAAATCACTGTTTTCTTCTATTATTCGAAGAAGTTCACTCGGCTTAAAAGAAGCTGTTAAAGTTCTAAATCCTGATGAAAATGAGAATTTCTTAATACTGGTTGACCAGTTTGAAGAATTATTCAGATACAAAAAAAGTTTAAACGATGTTGAATCGTTTAACGAAACAGTTGCATTCGTTAAACTTCTTCTCAAATCAGTAAAGCAAACAGAAGTCCCGATATACATTGTACTAACAATGCGCTCCGATTTTATTGGCGAATGTGCACAATTCCAGGAGTTAACAAAGCTGATAAACGACAGTCATTACCTTATCCCGCAAATGACCCGTGATGACTTATCCGAAGCAATAGTCGGACCGGTTGCTGTTGGTGGTGGAAAAATGACCCCTCACCTTGTTCAGCAATTGTTAAATGATGTTGGCGACAATCCTGACCAGCTTCCAATATTACAGCATGCATTAATGCGAACATGGGATTATTGGACAGAACATCGTACTTCTGAAGAACCAATCGGCATAAATCATTATGAAAGTATAGGAAAAATGGAAAAGGCATTATCCGAACATGCCAATGAAGCTCATGATGAATTAAGCCTCGAAGGGAAACGCATTTGCGAAAGTATGTTTAAAACCCTGACCGAAAGAGGTGGAGACAACAGGGGAATAAGGCATCCAACCAGTATTGAAGAAATTGCGGCTATTGCAGTTGCAGATATTGGTGAAGTTAAAACAGCCATTGAAGTTTTCAGAAAACCTGGAAGATCATTTCTTTCGCCTTCAGGTGTAAAGTTATATGATTATTCTATAATTGACATTTCGCATGAAAGTTTAATGCGTATCTGGGATAAGCTTAAAGTATGGGTTGATGAGGAAGCTACTGCTGTGCAAATGTATTTAAGGTTGTCTGATGCAGCAGCCCGTTTCCAGGAAGGGAAAACGGGTTTATGGCGACAACCTGATTTGCAACTGGCAATTAATTGGCGTGAAAAACAAAAACCAACATTAGTTTGGGCCAAAAGATATGCCCCTGCTTTTGAACGAACCATAGTTTATCTTGAAACAAGTGAAAAAGAATTTAAACTGGAAGAAGAAAACAAGATCAAGCTGCAAAAAAGAGCTTTACGAAGGTCAAAAATTACGGCTCTAATCCTGGGTACAGCTGCAATTCTATCCTTAGGTTTTATGCTTTGGGCAGTAATTCAGCAGCAAGAAGCAACAAAACAAAAAGAAATTGCTGAACATCAAACCATAGAGGCAGAAATACAACGGAAAAAAGCAGTTGATAGTGAAGAAGAAGCAGTTAAAAGTGCTGATGAAGCAGAAAGAGAAAGAGTTAGGGCAGTTGAACAGGAAAAATTAGCTGTTACAAGTGCTGAAGAAGCAAAAAGACAGGAAGGTATTGCTAATCAGAAAAGTGTTGAAGCTACTCAAGCCCAGGGACGGGCAGAAAAAAGCGCCGAAGAAGCCAAGAAAGCGCAGGCAGTTGCTGAAGAACAAAAAACAGCCGCAGTAATTGCCAGGGAAGAAGCAAAAACCAGGCGGATGCTCTCAATTTCTCAATCAATGGCTGTAAAATCACAGCAAATAACACTTGATGATCAATTAAAAGCATTATTGGCCTACCAGGCATATCAGTATAACGAAAAATATGGTGGCAACAAACATGATCCTGACATTTATAGCAGTTTGTATTTAACATTGAAAGAATTAAACGAAGAGAATTATAATATATATGACGGACATACGGATGGGATCAGGGCAGTTGTATATGATAAAGCAAACAAAAGGGTAATTAGTGCAGGGGTTGATGGAAATATTTTAGCCTGGGATAAATTAACCGACACGGTAAAATACACTACTATTCATAATAGTGAATTTATTAACAGGTCACTGGCTATTAGTTCTGATGGAAAATGGCTGGCATGTGGTACACAGAACTCAATTATACAATTGTTTCAACTAGGTACAGTTAAAGGTGAACCGATAAACATTAATGATAATAAAAGAATTATATGGGGCATGAAGTTTTCTCCGGATAATCAACATTTATACACCATAGGTTCTGATACAACTTTAAGTAAAATTGATCTGTCAAATTTAAATAATGAAGTTGTCGCGCACTGTGGATCAAAAATAAAATGTTTTTCAGTTTCTCCTGCTGGTAATCTAATTGCCGCTGGAACTGAAGATGGGACAATTGTATACTGGGATGTAAATAATCGCTATACTAAACAAGAAGTAAAAGTTAATAATGAAATTATACTTGCCATTGAATTCAGTAACGATGGAAATTTGTTAGCAACAGGCGATAAAGCCGGAATTGTAAAAATATGGGATGTAAATTCAAAAAACAGGCTAATGTCGTTAAGCGGACATACTGCCCGGATCAGTGACATTGAGTTTGATCCTGCTAATAAACTTATTGCCACATCAAGTTTTGATGGCACTGTTCAGTTATGGGAGTCTGCAAATTTAAGCAACAGGCCTGTAGTGCTTTCCGATCAGTCAACCTGGATATATGCATTAACATTTGATGAAAAAGGTGATAAATTATACACCGGGAGTAAAAACAATAATATTCAAATCTGGGAAAGTAAAACAGCTTCTATGACAGAGGGTATGTGCAATAAAATTAACAGGAATCTGAAACTGGATGAGTGGAATGCTTATATTGCCAAAGATATTGATTACGAGAAAACATGTAAGGATCTTCCTGGTTATGATGATAATAATTAATTAATGATTATGAATTGTAAATTTAAATACCTGGCAATTTTTAGTGCTTTGTTAATTTCTCTGAATCTCAACAGCAAAATAATGAATGCCCAGGATTGTACTGAAACGCTTCAGCAGGCAAGAAATATGTATACCGATGGTGAAATAGCAACAATCCCTGATTTGCTCGAAGCCTGTATTAAAAACGGATTTACAAAAGAAGAAAAAGTACAGGCCTACAAACTAATTATACAAGTTTATATTTTTGAAGATAAAATTGATGAAGCCGAAAAAACTTTACTGAAACTTAAAAAAACCAACCCTGTTTATCAGATTGACTATGAAAATGACGGAGCTGAGTTTATCGACCTGTTTAAACAGTATCAGACTACAGCTTTTCTTACCGTTGGTTTGTTTGTCGGGCTAAATCTTCCCATTATCCAAATTACAGAACGCTTTACCATGGGAGATATAAAAAATTATAATCCGGAATACACAACATCATTAGGATCAAATTTTCAGGGAGGATTAAGAATTTTATACCAGCCTTATCCAAACGTAGAAGTACAATTCGATCCGTTTTTCATGAAATCATCTTTCAGCTACACTTCTCAATTTGTAAGTATTGAAGATTACGACCTTTATAAGCTTGAATTTATAGAAACCATTAATTTAATTCATTTCCCTCTTAGTGCAGTATATAATTACCCGGTAAACAATATTGTACCTTATGTAAGCGCCGGGTTCGATCTGGCATTATTAAGCAGCGCTACATCCAAACCGGCAAGAAATTACGATGTAACATTAACGCATATAACCGGAACTGATATTCCACTTAAAGAACTTGATCACAGGAATACATTAACAAAGAATATAATCATAGGGCTTGGCGTTAAATGGAAACGTCCCAGATTTTATATGTTTTTTGATTTAAGGCATCATTTTGCATTAGATAATATTGTTAATGCCAGTAACCGGTATAGTAATACGGAATTCGATTATAAATACCATTATATTGATGATAATTTAAAAATGTACAACTTCATGATGACTCTTGGAGTTGCAAAATCATTCTATACACATAAAAAGAAATAATTATTTTATTACGAAATATGAAATATATTAAATACTTCTTATCCATATTAATAGTTTTTCATTTAACTTCCTGTAACGACAAAATGGATATAAGCGATAGCCAGGCAAATAGTTTTATAAAATATTTCGGAGGCGAAGGTGAAGATATTGGAAAAGATGTAAAACAAACACCAGATGGCGGCTATGCCCTTGTGGGTACAATTACTTCACTGGAATCTGCAAAGCAGGTAGTATTCATTAAAACTGATGAATATGGAAATATTGAATGGAAGTTATTTTTTGGAGAAGGAAAAGATGATTATGGCAACAGCTTTATTATTGATAATGATGGAAATTATGTTATTGTAGGAACAATTACTTTAGAAGATGATACTACCGATGTTTATTTAATAAAAGTGTCGGCACAAGGCAGTGTTTTATGGGAAAAAAATTATGGTGGATATTATAACCAGGAAGGAAACTCGTTAGTACAAAAGGACAATAATGATTTATATATAGTAGGCACTACTGAAACTAACGTAATTGCAAATATGATGTTAATGTTATTTGTAAATAGCAGTGGTGATTCTTTATCAAGTAAAACTAGCAATTATAGTGTTGCTAATTTCATTTACAAACTTAATTCAACAGACTATATAATTGCAGGAATAAGTAATAATTATTTTGCAATTTTTAGAACTAATAATATTGGAAAGATTTCTGGTACCAAATTTGATTATGCTGACTTAAATTCATTTGCACAAGTAGTTTATCCTACATTCGATGGTAACTTTATTGCAGCAGGTACTTCTAATTCAGATATTTATATAACAAAAATAATAAACAGCGATGATTTACCTGAAGATTGGACATCAGGTATTTATTTTGGAGGACCCTTACAAGAATCAGGCAATTCAGTTAAAGTAACAGATAATGACGAAATAATAATTGTTGGCTCAACCAGAAGTATTGAGACTGGCGCTGATATTTATTTAATAAAAACCGATAGTGAAGGAAATGAAATCTTTACAAAAACATTTGGCGGGACAGGTAATGAAACCGGCGAACATCTTGAAATCACCAATGACGGAGGGTTCATAATAATTGGCAGCAGCAAATACGAAGGAAATAGCATGATATGCCTGATAAAAACAGATAGTGAAGGAAATTTAGATCAATAAATAACAGAATTAATCAATGAATAAAAAGACATCTATATTTAAACAGTTAATATTCAATGTTGTAACACCGGTTGTAGCAGCACTGATTTTATTGGCTTATTTAAACTACCTGAACACGAAGCGCTTAATACTTAATGCAAGGACTGAACAAAACCTGATCATTTCAGATGAAATAAAAAAGATTGTACAGTTTCAGGACCTGGCATTGGATATTTTGGAAAAGAGGCTTGATGAAAGAATGAAAACATTCAGTTTTCAACTGGTTAACGATTATTTCATAGAAACTGACAATATTGAAAGCATTGATCTGAACAAAGTACGGCAAGATATTGGAATGAACCCCTCAATGGAGGATATTTATGTTATTAACAGCAATGGAGTTGTTGTAAATACAACTTTTAAACAAGACTTACAATTACATTTTTTTAGTTTTGGTGAATCCCATAAAAATTTCCTGTTAAATATTTTACATGGACATGAATTTGTCAGTGACCGTTTTGCTATTGAAAATAATACGAAACGCCTGAAAAAATATTCGTACCAACCTACCCGTGACGGTAATTATATTGTTGAAATAGGTATTTACTCCAAAAGGGCTGATGAAATAATCGGGTTCATTAAAAACCACCTGAATAATATATCTAATGTAAATGAAAGTATAATATCAGTAGAACTTTTTATTGGTGAAGATTTTCCATTCTCGTTGAATAAACATGCTATTCCCAAAGAAGAACACATACCATATATAAAAGAAGTAATACAAACAAAAACTACTAAAATCATTAATGAAGATGAACTGGATAATAAATTACAATTTCAGTACATCTACATGGACAGGACGAATACTGAATTATATCAAGGGGCGGTAATTCGTATTATAACAAACCTTAAAAGCCAGTCAAGGTTTTTACATGGTGAATTATTCAAACTGGTACTGTTGTTCCTTATTACTATAATTATCGTAATATTTCTGATTTATAAAAGATCACAGGTTATTACAAACCCTGTTCAAAAACTCGTGGGTTTTGTAAATAAAATTACCGATGGAAGTTATAATGAAAGGGCCGAAATTACTGGCAATAACGAAATTACCAGCCTGGCCGAGCATTTCAATATTATGCTTGAAAAGCTTGAAGTACGAAATGCTGAAATACAATCGCAATCAAAAAAACTTATAGCTTTAAATAAAAATCTGAATAATGCAAATGAAGTATTAGACAGGAATAAAAAACTTATAGAAAAAAAGAATTCAGATTTAATGGATAGTATAAACTATGCATTACGAATCCAGAAATCATTGTTGCCCCCACCAGGGAGTTTGAATGATTTATTTGCTGATTCTTTTATTTATTACCGGCCACGTAACGTTGTAAGCGGTGATTTTTACTGGTTTAAAAAGGTTGGTAATAATATTATTCTATCCGTTGCCGATTGCACAGGCCACGGTGTTCCGGGTGCATTTATGTCTATGATAGGAATGACTTTATTACACCATATTGTAGAATTGGAAAAAATACTTGACCCGGCAAAAATCTTGCATCGGCTCAATGTTGAATTATCAGGAATGCTTCATAGTACTGAAACAGAAGCAGCATTTTACGATGGAATGGATATAGCAGTTTGTAACATTGACCTTAAATCTAATAAATTACATTTCTCAGGCGCACAGCGTCCTGTTTTCATAATACGGGATACAGATACAAAAAATCTTAAAGGCGATTTGCATCCAATTGGTGAATATAATACCAGTGTTAAAAAGTCATTTTCTACTCAGGAAATCGAACTTAAAGAAAATGATTTGGTTTATTTATTTTCTGATGGTTATAGTTCTCAGTTTGGGGACATTAATAACAAGAAATTTATGGTTAGGCGGTTACAAAAATTGTTAATTGATAATCGCACTAAGAATATGGAAGAACAGCAAGAAGTACTAATAAATACTTTTGAAAAATGGAAAGGAAATAAAGAGCAAGTTGACGATATTCTTGTACTTGGAGTAAAATATCAAAACAAAAAATAGATTTAAGAATATATGAATTAAGAAGTAATTCTTTTATATAACTGTAAATCAAGTCAAAGGATAAAATTCAGCTTCTCTTTATTTAGGTGAATAAAAATATAAGAATTTAGTTGTAAAATAAGCAACCAGTGTTGTTAACAATTAGTCTTATATAGATGTACAGTACATAAATATTGTATAGTTGAATAAATTGACAAAAAAAATTGAAAAGCTTACTATTACCTTATAAAATCTAATCATCATGAAAAGGCAACACTTTACCAGGGACAATTTCAACCTATTAAAATCATTAAATGTAAAATGCTTAAAGGCAATAGCTTTATCATCCATTTTACTTTTATTTTTTAATGCAAATTTGAAAAGTCAAACATTTAGTGGTATTGTATATGATGACGCTGGAGTTACAACACCTGCAGCTGCAAAAACGGTACGTCTTGCGGTAAATGGTACCTATCAGGTAGAAACAGAATCAACTGCAGGAACTGGAGCATTTTCAATAACCTATGCGGCAGCAGCTGGAAATATTTTAACATTTTATTTAAATGGTGAATCTCCTGATGGATGTGTTATTACTGTTGGTGATGGATCAAGTAACATTACAGATTTAGAAATTTATGGTAACCATGTAATTATAAGAAATGATAATAGTGGAGCAACAACAAATGCAAACTTACTTACAGGAGATCAGGGTGACAGTGAAATAAGATATGCAGTTTCAGGTCAAAATTTAACCGTTGAAAATAGTCATGTTTTGATGATTGATGGTAACTATACACCAGGAGGAACTATATTAGCAAATGAAGGCATTTGGCTTAAATCTGGTACATTCACTGGGGGTGCCTTTATTCATACTATTGAAGGAGACTGGAAAGTAGGTACTGGAACATTCGTAAATACCGGAACTACAATTCTTTTAGATGTAGTAGCTGGAACTGTTGATGCTGAAGTATTTAATAATTTAAATATTGATACAGGAAATGGTATAGTTACTACATTAGGTGGTAATGTTGATGTTACTGGTGATCTAAATATATCAAATGGTGATTTAAATGTTGGTACCAACACATTTACTGTTACAGGAACTGCAGATCTTACTAATGATGATGACTTACTCATTGGTAATGGAGGAACAGCTGATTTTAATGGTAATTTTGATGCTACAGGTTCTCATATTATAATCACTGGTGCAGGAATTTTAAAACTTGGTGGTGCTACTGTAACAAGCCTTGGTACTTTAACATCAACTACTGGAACTGTTTTTTACGACCGTGCTGGTGATCAAACTATTTTAATTAACAATTATTTCAGTCTTACTATAGATGGAAGTGGTAATAAAACTGCAGGTGGAGCTTTGACTGTTAATAATGATCTTACTATTACAGCCGGTACACTTGCTGATGGTGGTAGTACAATTACAGTAAAAGGCAATGTTGCAAATGCTGGCACACATAGTGGAGCAGGAAAAATTGAACTAACCGGTGGTTCTGCTTCACATACTATTTCCGGTACAGGTACTTTTCAAAACCTTGAACTGGATGATGCAACACAAGGTGGAGCTTTAAGTAGTAATGTTACTGTTAATGGTACGTTTACATCAACTACCGGTACACTATCCATCTCAACATACACTTTAACACTGAATGGAGCCGCAGATATTAATGCAACAATTACAGCCAGTACTGGTATAATTGATGCAAACAGCAGTTTTGATGCAACAGGTGGTACAATTACTTTTTCCGGAGCAGGCAGACTTGAATTAAGCAATAATACAATTACCAGCCTGGGAACTATATCTACTGATAATGGTACAGTAGCTTATGATGGTGATAATGCACAAGGAATTTTAGCAGGTACTTATTATAATCTTGAATTATCAAGTGCAGGTGTTCAAACAAAAAATGCAGCAGGTGTTATTAATGTTAATGGTAATCTTACTGTAGATGCAAGTACAACATTTGGTATTGCAGATAAAACTATTACTGTAACTGGTTCTACTGATATAAACGCTACTATTTCTATTAGTACAGGTGCTCTGGATGCAAATGGTAGCTTTGATGCTTCCGGTGGATCTATT
>DAOVJU010000464.1 GCA_030632095.1 Chlorobiota bacterium | reverse complement strand
TATCATCACCTGTTGAAATGGCTGCTTTATTAAAAGCAACCGGGGTTCCTTTCTCACAAAAGTATTTGTGTTCAACAGATAATGTTAAGGACTATAAGACAAGCTTTAAAAGAGCTATTAGCCTGGGGATTTTTGGTGCAGATTTAGGTTATCTGAATATGTATAACAAAACCGGAACTGTAATTGCAAATATGGCTGCTATTTCAACCTTATCTAATGAATTAAAAGTAGGCCAGTTTTTTGATTTTTCTACAATAAAAAGACTTGCACTTAATAAAGAAAATCTTGATTCATTAATGTATATTTCTGTTTCCAGTTTTAATAACATGGACACCTATTTAAGGGAAAACAACAGAAGTAGTATCAGCTCATTAATTGTTGTTGGTGTTTGGATACAAAGTTTATACATTGCCACACAAGTTGTTTCTGAAGTATCTGATAATGCAGAAATAACTGAACGAATTGGTGAACAAAAATTAATTTTAAATGATTTGTTACTAATCCTCAAAAATTATAAATCAGATAAAAAATTCTATGATCTTATTCAAGACGTAGAAAAAATTAAAAAGGAGTTTGATCTTGTTAGAATAACATACGAAGTTGGTGAACCCGAAGCGAAGGAGATTGACGGAATGTTAGTTATTGTACAAAATTCAACCAGTCATGTAGAAATATCACAAGAACAGATAGCAAAAATTACTGATGTTATTGAGGAAATACGTAATAAATTAATTAGCTTGTAATATGAAAAAAACATTATATCTCATTTTCATATCCTTATTTGTCTTTAATATTTCAACACTAGCACAAAGTGATGAATTGGTTAATGTTTGTGCATTAGATATTGGAGATGCAACTTACTTAAAAGATTTTAAGATTAAATTGCAACAAGGTGATATTAAACCACCTCCTTCTGCTAAATTCTCTGTGGTGTTAAACAAAGGAACCACTTATAAATTAAATGTATGCAATGCTGACGGTTATGAAGGCGAAGCGGTAATAAAACTACTTGATAATAATAATTTATTAGGTACAAATTATAGCAGCTCTTCGGGAAAGTTTTACAAAGGAATTCAGTTTCCCTGTACAAAAACCGGGGTTTATACCATTAATGTATCATTTAAAGATGGTAAAGAAGGTGCAGCCGTTGCCATATTATCATTTATGAATAAGAACTAAGTTTTAAATACATAAAATAAAAAAAGGGAGATTTTCAAATCTCCCTTTTTTTGTTATTTATCTACTGAAATTAATTCAACCTCAAATATAAGTGCCATATTTGGTCCAATATCTGCACCAGCCCCCCGCATTCCATACGCTAATTCCGAAGGTATAAATAATTGCCATTTTGAACCAACTTTCATCAATTGAAGTGCTTCAGTCCATCCTTTAATAACCCCGTTTACAGGAAACTGAATAGGTTCACCACGCTCTACCGAACTGTCAAAAACGGTTCCATCAATCAGTGTCCCATGATAATGCGTTGTAACTTTATCTGTTAATCCGGGAGATTCACCTTTCCCTTCAACTAATATTTTATACTGTAAACCACTTTCAAGAACAGCAATTCCTTCTTTCTTTTTATTTTCTTCCAGGAATTTCCTTCCTTCAGCCAGATTTTTTTCTGCTTTTAATTTTTCTGCATCTGCAGTTTTTGCCTTATACTCTCTTATAAACTTATTAATTATTACGTTCGATAATTTTATATCGATATCTGTTTCATTTCCCTTTAACAAATCAACCAGTCCTTTAATAAGTAATTCATTATCAATAACAGTATCTAATCCATTACGCTTGAAATCGCCCTGTAAGCGTTGCCCGTAACTTATACCAAAACTATAGCTAACTGAATCAACTCTGTTTTCTATTTCCTTATTGCCCGGCTTGTCCTGGGAATTACATGATAATAGTACTACAAATGAAACACTCAAGGTGAAAATCAAAATTCTAAATCTGTTCATTATACTTAAAAATTTGTTAAGGATAAATGAATCCTGCATGCTATAATTAATCTTTCAATTATCCTTAATGTTAAACAATAAAAAACATACAGAAAAAAACTATTTTGCAAACATAACCAATTATTTCAATCAAACTATAGTATTTTCTTTTGATTATAAAGAGCCTTGAATAAAAGATCCGATGCTTCCGTGACATCGGATAAAAATGCATAAAGCCGGATTTTGAAAAGGTGAAATTTTTACAATGAGATTTTTTATTCTTCAAGAATAACTATTTTTTCTATTTTATCTCCCTGCTCAATTTCATCAATAACATCAAGGCCTTCAAACACTTTACCGAAAGCGGTATGTTGCCTGTCTAAATGTTGTGTGTTTTGCCTGCTAAAACAAATAAAAAATTGTGAGCCACCAGTATCTCTTCCTGCATGTGCCATTGAAAGAACTCCTTTGTCATGATATTGATTTTCACCATCTAATTCGCATTTAATGGTATAACCTGGTCCACCCATTCCTGTTCCATCCGGGCAACCTCCCTGAATAACAAATTCGGGAATTACACGATGAAATGTTAATCCATCATAAAAACCTTTTTTTGACAATGTTTTAAAATTATCTACTGTACCGGGTGCGTCGTTTTTAAAAAATTTTACTTTCATTAAACCTTTTTCTGTATAGATTTCTGCAATTTCCATATTATAAATTTTAATAATTCAGGTTAATAAATACTAATGTTCAAAAATTTATATTGTATATATAGTTATATTATATTTGTACTTAATTAGTGGTTGTCCATAAAGTCCGCTATCTTCGTTACCCTTATCTTGAAAACAGTCATTTACAAAAGTAAACTCCTTGATTTTCAAGATTTCGCAAGCCTTAATAGCGAACTTTATGAATCAACCACTTAAGTTTATAGACAAACTCTAATTATAGTGTGCAAAAATATGAATAAATTCCTTCTTATCTTGTTTATTCTGGTTCCAACTATTTCTATTGGCCAAAGATGCTATTATGAAAAAGATGAGATTGATAAGAACACAAATCTTGTTATCAGGCGTACAGCGCCCATTAATTTATGTAAAGTAAATGGACATCCCTTTAGTTTTAAGTCTCAACAGATAGGTGACCGTAAATATTTAAAATTAAGATATTTCCGATATAATAACTTTTCAATTATTGAAGGTTCAAAATTTATTTTCTATTTTCAAAATGGCGATAACCTAATGATAGAACCTCTTGAAATAAAGAAGAAACCGAAAACAGAACAATCAGGATTTTCCACAACATCAAGTTTAATTATATACCAGTTAAGTAAAGATGTGTTTAATATTTTGCTTGATAATTTAGTTGTAGAAGTAGGATTTTACTCTAATACAGGTATCATGAAACAAGAAATTAAAGCAAAAAATCAAGATGTAATACAACAACTTTTAGTATGTATTCTATGATTTATTATTATAATTAAAATTCAAAATAACTATGCAAAACAAAATTCTTGAAATTGTAAAACCCGGCGTTGTTACTGGTAACGATGTACAAAAAATCTTTAAAATAGCTAAAGAAAACAATTTTGCTTTACCTGCTGTAAAT
>DAOVJU010000549.1 GCA_030632095.1 Chlorobiota bacterium | reverse complement strand
TTTAATTGATGTTAAACGTGTTTTATGCCCTATTTCTTCCTTTGCAAATTGCTGAAAAACTTCGCGCATATCATCCGTTTTAGCATTTTTAGCTAAACCGGTATAAAAATCTACGGCTTGTTGTTCAGAGTCAATTGCGAAATCAAGGATATCGTCGGCTGAAGTGAATTCTTTCATTTTATTATTGTTTATATCTCTTTCTATCAATTGTATCATTTCTTTTACAGGTGCAAATAAAGGCTGAACTGAATTATCGTTATAATCAAATATATTTTCATAGTCGCCTTTTTGTCGCCAATCGTATAGTTTTGCTAACAGTTTCCCATATTTTTTATCAAATTTACCAGTCCTTACAAAGTGCAACGAAAATTGACTCTTAGTAGCAGAATGTGACTTTGTTTGAATATTATTCATGACCAATAGTGCATTTACTGCGTAAAATACCGCATAGTATAATCTATTCACGGTTGAGTTCCAAAATCCATTTTCTGCTAAAACCTTTGCAGCATCAACTGTTTTATATGCTGACTCAATCCTATATTTAACGTATTCTTTCCTTTCATCAGGAGTCATAGTTTAATCCCTTCCTGAATAACATTATAATAAAATGGGGTAATTCTCTGATGTTTGTCCCAATTGCTTTTAGAGTATACAAATATTGAAAAAGGTTCTCCAATCTCAAGTTCTAAATCATATAAATTATCTCGGAAAACCTGCTCTTTTTTCAAATCTACCAGATAATCTGTTAATACCAGAATATCCCAATCTGAATCAATATGTTCATCTCCTCGAGCCCTTGAACCATAAAGGATTATTTCAGCCTTGGGATCAATTATGTTGATATTTTGTCGAATCAATTGCCCAATATATTTTGTTCTTTCCTTCATTTCACAAATATAAGAAATCTATGATATATGCTGATTATTTTCCTTTAAAATGCCATATAACTTCTTTATAATTTGTATTTATTACTATCTTAAAATCATTATTTTATCAGGCATTTTGTTTCTTTTTATTTGAATGCTTTTTTGTCCTGTTAAGCTTTTTTTTAAGTTTCTCGTGCATAGCATTTGCTGCAATCCTTCCCGCACCCATAGCTTCAATAACGGTAGCTGAACCGGTAACTATATCTCCTCCTGAATAAACGTAAGGTATTGAAGTTTCATTTGTTTCAGGATTAACTTCAATATAGCCCCATTTATTTCTCTTCAAATTTGGCGAAGAGTTAAAAATTATAGGATTTGGCCCGGTTCCGATAGCTACAATAGCCATATCACATTCAAGAATGAAGTTTGAATTTTCAATTGGTACCGGTCTTCTTCTTCCTGAATCGTCAGGTTCTCCTAAGCGCATTTGAATACACTCCATTGCTTTTATGGAATAATAATCTGTACCAATATATTTTACCGGGGCCGTTAATAATTTAAATTTTATTCCTTCCTCTTCGGCATGATGAATTTCTTCTAACCTGGCCGGTAATTCATGTCTTGATCTTCTATAAACAATAGTTACTTCTTCTGCTCCGTTTCTTATAGCGGTTCTTGCACAATCCATAGCTACATTACCTCCTCCAATAACAGTAACTTTATTTCCTTTTGGTTTTGGTGTATCATATTCAGGAAATTTATATGCCTTCATCAAATTCATTCTGGTTAAATATTCATTTGATGAAAAAACATTTCCCAGACTTTCCCCCGGAATATTCATAAATGTTGGTAACCCGGCCCCCACTCCTATAAATACGGCATCAAAATGCTCTAATAACTCGTCAATTGTTATTAATGGGCCAATTACATGGTTTAGCTCAACACGAACGCCCATTTCTTTTAAGTAGCTAATCTCAAATTGTACTATTGATTTAGGAAGCCTGAATTCCGGGATTCCATATGTTAAAACACCTCCTGTTTCATGTAATGCTTCATAAATAGTAACTCCATAACCATATTTTCTCATGTCTGCAGCTAGTGTAAGCCCGGCAGGCCCTGAGCCAACAATAGCAATTTTCTGGCCTGTTGTTTTACTTATTACAGGAACTTTCACCAATTCCATTTTTCTTTCATAATCTGCCACAAACCTTTCTAATCTTCCAATAGCAACTGGCTTATCTTTTATTCCTAAAATACACAACTCTTCGCATTGTGATTCTTGTGGACAAACCCTTCCGCAAATTGCCGGAAGTACATTTCTTTCCTTTATTTTTTTTGCTGCATCATCAAACTTTCCATTAGCAATAAGTTCAATAAATTTAGAGATATCAATATTAACCGGGCAACCATCTACACATTTTGGTTTTTTACATTGTAAGCATCTACCAGCTTCTAATAATGCCAATTCTGTTGTATATCCATATGGAACTTCCTCGTAATTATGAACCCGTAAAGTTTGATCTTGCTCAGGCATATCCTGTCTTGGGATTTTAAGCTTAATTTTCCGCTCATCAATTTTTGTTAATCCATGCCATTCACATCTATTCTTTAAGCAAATGTAAAAAGGGATAAGTTTTGACGCTGCTGAAATGATAACTTCACCAACCTGTGAGCCACATTCTCCACAATCAGTATCTTTACTAACCAAACTTGTATTACAATTAGGGCACAATAAATCATCTAATACTGCATCTGTTTCAATTGGTTTTGAGGATTCAATATCAAAAACATCCAGGT
>DAOVJU010000427.1 GCA_030632095.1 Chlorobiota bacterium | reverse complement strand
AGCTTGTTGAGGGACAATACTGTTTTTAGTCATACCCGGAACCGTATTTATTTCCAATAAATAAAATTTATTGCTATAAAGTATAAAATCAATTCTGACAATTCCTTTGCAATTGACATCATAATAAATTTTTGAAGCTATTTCCCGGCACCTTTTTGTATCGGCATCAGAAATAAGCGCTGGTGTTATTTCATCAGATTTACCTTCATATTTAGCTTCATAATCAAAAAACTCATTTTTACTGACTATTTCTGTTAGAGGAAAAATAATTTCTTTATCTCTTGTTTTAAAAATACCACATGTTATTTCTCTTCCGTCAAGAAATTCTTCAATAATTACTTCAACATCTTCTTCCAGAGCTTTTTCAATGGCCGGGATTAATTGTTCTTTTGATTTAACTTTTGAAATACCAAAACTTGACCCCCCGTTATTTGGTTTTACAAAACAAGGCAAGCTTAGTTCATTTACAATCTTATCTGCTTTATATTTTTCACCTTTTCGTATTAATATTGATTTTGCTGATAAAATTCCACTTGCTTTAAGATAATTATTACAAAAGTATTTATTGAAGGTTAATGATGATACCAACCTGTCACAGGTGGTATATGGAATTTTTAACAAATCGAAATATGCCTGGAGCTTTCCGTCTTCTCCCGGGGTTCCGTGTATTGCAATAAAAACAACATCAAACTTAATTTTTTGTCCTTTCAAATTAAAGCTGAAATCATTCTTGTCAATTGCAAGTTCACAACTATCGGCATCTTTTACATACCAATTATTTTCACTGATCATTACGGTGAAAACATCATATTTGTCTTTGTTTAAATGCTTTGCTATTTGTTCAGCACTTTGAACGGAAATAATATATTCAGAAGAATCACCACCTGTTGCAATAGCAACATTTATTTTATACTTCTTTTTATTTTTTTTTGATTCGTTCATTGCAAGATGTTTTTGAGCATAGCTTTGCAAATTAATTAAAAAATGGTAATGGATCAATTAAACTGCTAATTTTCAAATTCCAATACTTGAGTATACTCCGAAAAGTATTTTTTCGCCACTAAAGCTCCAAAACACAAAATCCCACCAAAGTTATTTTGCTGATTATCAGTCTTTAGTGTATTTTGGTGTTTTAGTGTTTTGGTGGCATTATAACAAATTTTGACTTTTCGTAGGAGACTCATACATTTAATTATTTCTATTATCTATTAAAGGTATAGTTTCTCCATTTTTCAATAACTGCATTCATGTCTTCCGGGATTTCTGATTCGAAAAACATATTTTTACCATTAACGGGATGTATGAAACCAAGTGATTTTGCATGCAAGGCATGCCTGGGGAGCATTGAAAAACAATTCTGAACAAACTGCTTATATTTGGTAAAGCTTGTACCTTTTAAAATTTGATCCCCACCATAGGTATTGTCATTGAACAAGGGATGGCCAATAAATTGCATATGCACCCTTATTTGATGTGTTCTGCCGGTTTCCAGGCTACATTCAATTATACTAACATATCCCAGTTTTTCCAAAAGCCTGTAATGAGTTATAGCATATTTGCCATAATCACCTTTGGCAAAAACATACATTTTTTTCCTGTCTTTTAAACTTCGCCCAATATGGCCTTCAATGCTACCTTTATCAACGGGGATTCCCCAAACCAGGGCAATATATTTCCTTTGTATTGTATGATCAAAAAACTGCTTTGCTAACTTGTTCTTTGCAATCTCGTTTTTAGCAACAACTATTAATCCGGAAGTGTTTTTATCAATACGATGGACAAGGCCTGGCCTTAATTCATCAGATTGAAACATAGGTAAATGTTTAAAATGATAAGCCAATGCGTTAACTAATGTACCGGTATAATTTCCATAACCGGGGTGTACTACCATGCCTGGTTTTTTATTTACAACAATTAACTCATTGTCTTCGTAAACAATATCAATTGGAATATCCTGAGGTATTATTTCAATCTCACGAGGTGGATGAGACATTACTATTGAAATAATATCCCCTGGCTTAACCTTATAATTTGGCTTTACAGAATTATCGTTTACTAAAACATTACCTGCTATTGCTGCATCATGTATTTTAGTCCTGGAAGCATTTTCCAGTCGATTAACAAGAAATTTATCTATTCTTAAGAATTGCTGGCCTTTATCAACTTCAATCCGATGATGTTCATATAGTTCTTCCTGTTCTTCAGGTTCTGATTTGTCTTTAAGGTCAGTCATACACAAATGGCCTTGATTTTTATTTTATCACGATAAATTTACCTGTAGCCTGGTTGCCATTAATATTTTGAATTTTCATAATGTAAATTCCTGGTTGTAAATTTGAAACATTTATCGATTGTACAGTTTGCAAACCATTAATTACAGTTTTTCCAAATTGATTATAAACATATATCTCTGAACTTGAATCAATTTGCTTGCCATCAATACTAAAATAAATTATATCATTTGAAGGAACCGGACGAATATTAATACTCTCAATATTTCCTGTTTTATTATTCAAATTATCCGGCTCCCCGAAAATAGGACGCATCATTAATGCGCCATTAAATTGTGTATTTCTCCATGTTCCGTCAATATTATAGAACAATTTATTTTTCGAGTTCCTGTTCACATCAAACCCAATATTTAAAATGTCGGCCGTAGTTTGTTCAAGGCCAATATAAAAGGTATTTGAAACAATAATTTCGTGCGTTAATGGATATTCATAGAAACCATTCAAGCTGTCTGTATATTCAACCTGTGGTCCAATTTGCTGATATAAGGTATCTCCGGGTTCACCGCCATTATCATCCCAAACAGTTAAAAAGAAATATTTAGGTTTTATATTATTTTTTTTTATTGGATTAAAATAAATTTGTATAGCTTCCAAAGCGCCTTGTTCTTTAGTTGTGAATTTATAAGCTATTAATGCATTTTTAGCATCTATTCCATAACCATTTTCAGACGTTCCATCATCATATGCATAATAATCATAAAATTTCTGAAAATATGTTATCGTATCATTTCTGCTAAAATCGTATTCTTCATCAATATCCAGGAAACCTTTCACTTCAAATAAACCTTTACCGGTGTCATTTGGCAAATATTCAAGAGAACCTGTTCTATACTCTTTTTCTATAATCTCGTTATATGCTAAATTGCTACCCCAGACTTTATCGGTAAAAAAAGGAGAATTCCCGATCATATCGGTAAAACTGAAATAACTGGTTGCCTTTCTTAAAGCCGTATCTCTATTCCCGTATATAAGATATAACAGGGGAATTTCACTAAAAATAGTATTAAGAAAATGATCCCAGGGCATTGATTCAAATTCAGGAATAATGCTTTCAATTGGATAAACAAAACAAATATCATGTAATACAGTATCGTTTATTGACCTGTTTTTATTTAGTCGTACATAATCAAGATGCCAATGGTCGGCATTTGAGTTAACACCCGGCATACTTGTAACGCCTATACTTGCATAGTTAACAAATCTGAATTTAAATCCATCTTTAAGGTATGTAGTATCATCAATAGGTAATATTACTTGTTTAAAGTCCTGCAAACTACTTCCAAATGCCTTCCAAACTATATTCCAGTCTTCTGTTCCGGGAACATTGAATTCAAGTGTCAAAGAATCATTTTGTTCAGGTTCGTTTCCCAAACCTTGCGGTTGATAATAAAAACTTAAATATATATTTGAATCAACCGGGTAATTCAGATTAATTTTATTTGAAGTTAATGTATCAGCTGCAAATTGTTCTTCCGATGCTTCATCATAAATATTACCATTATAATCAGCAGCATCAAAGGTAGCAACACCAATTGAAGGTGGGTTTACCGGGTAGTTTGAATTAATAAATACTGAACAGTCTTCCCATAACAATGTATCAGGATACACTTCATCATATGAAAAATCATCAATAAATGGAAGTTCAATTGATT
>DAOVJU010000377.1 GCA_030632095.1 Chlorobiota bacterium | reverse complement strand
CCATATTCAAAGAGCATTATTGCCTGAAAATGATCTATTTTCAAAAGCATTAACAGACCATTTTGTGTTATTTATCCCAAGGGATGAAATAGGAGGGGACTTTTTTTGGGTAAAAGAAGTAAAAGGCTTTACAATTATTGCTGTAGCAGATTGCACAGGTCATGGCATACCAGGTGCATTACTAAGTATGTTAGGAATTTCTTATTTAAATGAACTTGTTCTTAGAACTGAAATAAATTCTCCATCAGAATTGATTGAATCCTTGCGCAAAATGTTTATCAATGCGTTACTGCAAAGTTCAAATCAAAGAAGTATGACGGATGGAATGGACATTGGCGTTTGTTCAATTCATAAAAAAACGAAAACTTTAGCATATGCAGGGGCAAATTGCCCTTTGTATATTATTCGTAACAATCAACTGGAAAAAATTGAACCAACTTATAATCCAATTGGAACTTACCTTAATATAGAAAAATTCAAAAATCATAAACTTTCAATAAATGACGGTTCATCTTTTTATATGTTTTCTGACGGTTTTATTGATCAATTTGGTGGAAATGATGGAAGAAAATACGGTAGTAAGAGCTTTCAACAATTATTAATTAAAAACTCAGCATTTCCGATGAATGAACAAAAGCAAATATTGAAAGAAACATTTAACAATTGGAAAGGCAATAACAGTCAAATAGATGATACATTAGTTTTAGGTTTTCAAATATAATGGAGTAAAATGCCTGCCTGAGGGGTGTGGAGTGGATGCAACCCTATTTATATTACAATAAATACATTATTTTACCCTGTTATTTGTTACATGAATCTAAATTATTTACCCTAAATATATAACATGTTCGTAAGAGATATTATATCTGAGCTTGAAAACTGGAGAAAATCTTCAAAAATTATTTCCTTACATATGTTAAATACGAGAATGAGAAATCAGATTCTTTACCTGGAGCAATATCCTCTTGTTCAATTAATTCCCATTCATTATAATTGATTTGTGGAAAAAAGGTATCGGCTTCGTAGCTTTTATCAACCTTTGTAAGGTAAAGCTTGTCTGTATATTGCAGGAATTGGCTATATATTGAAGCACCACCCATTATGAAATTTTCTTTTTCTTTATCACATTTTTCAAGAGCTTCCTCTATAGAGTATACCATAACGCAATTGTCGAAATTGTCTTTTTTATTGTCGGAAATAACAATATTTCTCCTGTTTGGTAATGGTCTTTTTGGTAACGAGAAATATGTGTTTTTTCCCATTATTACTGTATGACCCGAAGTAATCTCTTTGAACCTTTTTAAATCGCCCGGAACATAAGCTAAAAGCTTATTGTTGAGTCCAATTGCGTTATTATCGGCAATAACAACTATTATAGATATATTCTTCATTACATTTATTTTTTACAACTGGTATAAAATCCCTGTGCTATTGGTTCAGGGCCGAATTGCCATCCTGATGAATAGAATAAATTGTATTTTTACTAAATGGTAAAGATAACAGAAGATTTGTAGTATCGGCATCATAATATGTTAGAATGTTATTATCACATACAACTCACAATAAAGTATCGGAGAACGCAATTTGCTGAGCAGTTGTCCTATAACTAAGCAAAGCGTTCTCACGACTAAAAGGAGTAGTGTATTGCATGGAGTTTACCCTGAACTTGATTCAGGGTTAATATAGCTTTGCTCGTGTATTGTTTTTTTTCAAAGGTACTCGCGAGCTCGCTATCGCTCGGTTGGTATAAATTTATACGTTCACCTTGACTGAAAGGAGAGGTGGAAAGCAAAATTTACCATTGTTTTATTGATTTTGTGCAGTAGGAAAAGAAAAATTCTCCTTCCTATCTTTCTAAACGGAACACTTTTTTTATGCAATGAATCTCCTACGCTTTTATCAAAGCTTCGGCGATTGAGAAATGGAGCAAAATGGGTGTGGAGTGAATTTAATTTATATAAAACAACTATAAAGTTACGTATTAGTAATAATACATTAGTAAATACAACTATATAGTTGTTGTTTAATATTTTTTTAGTATCTTTGTATATTATGTATAATAAATATGATTTCAGAAAAACTCGTTAGTAAATTTCTCCGGGAATTTAAGGAGAAAATGAATTTTTGGGATGTCCTTTTTAGAGATGACAGGGGCAAAAATGCTCAAACATTAGCAGATTTAGAATTAAGACCAGTTGACAGAAAGAAAATACTTGAACAGTTAGAAGTTAAAGATTATGCAGAAGGACCAGTTGAAGAAAAGCTATATGGAGGTACGGATATGTGGATTTTTGGTAAAGTTGTAAAAGATAAGGAGATGTACATTAAAATTTCAATAGGTTTTCCTGGTAATAGTGTAATATGCATTTCGTTTCATATTTCTAAATATAATATTGACTATCCATTTAAACCCATTAAGATGAAAAGTCCAGTTACAGGTAAAGAGATGATATTAAAAAAAGAGAAGAGAACATTGATTTTTAGAAAGGAAAACCTACCGGTTATGTACCATTATTATTTATGTATTGATAGTAAAGAACAATTTACATCCACAAATTTAGACGAATTAAATTTGATACAAGTATATAATCAATACAGAGATAAATACAACCTGCCATTTCCTGAAGATATTAAAAAAAATAGGGATAAGTATGGATTATCTGCTACGAAAATGTCTGAGATTCTAGGATTTGGTGTAAATAGTTATAGAAATTACGAAGCAGGAGAAGTTCCAAGTCAATCAAATGCCAGATTAATACAAATTTCAGGCGATCCTAAAAAATTTAAAAACCTTGTTGAACTAAGCGAAGTTATAGAAGGAGAAAATTATAAAAAACTTATAAAAAAAATTGATCAATTAATTGAATATGAAGAAAAGACTTCTTTTGCTTCTGAGTTTCAAAACTATTTACTAGGTAAAAACATTCCTGATGAATATTCGGGATATCGAAAACCAAATTTGAATAAATTAACTGAAATGATTGTTTATTTTACTGAAAAGCTTGAACCATGGAAAACAAAAATGAATAAACTTTTGTTCTATACTGATTTCTTAAATTTCAGAAAAACTTGTTATTCAATGAGTGGAGCACGTTATAGAGCAATTAATATGGGACCTGTACCTAATAATTTTAATAGCATTTTTGAGTATTTAGCTAATAATAACGATATTGATATATGTATTACAGAGTTTCAGGATAATACCGGAGAACAATTTAAGCCAAATAAAAATAGAAAGTTCAAACCTGATATATTTAGTGAATCAGAACTTATGATTTTAGAAGAAGTTGAAGATAGATTCTCTAAAACAAGTACCTCGGATATGATTAAAGTTAGTCATAAAGAGAAGGGATGGAAAGAAAATTACAATAATGGGAAAAAGCTAATAAGCTATATATATGGTTTTGAATTAAATCAATTCTAATTTTATCATATCTTTGAATAAGGATATAATTCCTTATTTGAAAGTGATCATTGATACAATAAATAAAAATATTCATATAAGAAATGGGTTACACCTTGGAGCAATTACGCCATCTTCGAGAAAGCGAAGATAAAGTTGAGTTCAAAGCTGCACAGCATAATTTTTCTTTTGCCGGTAGTGAACACCGAGAACAGGCCGAAAGACGAAAATGCTTCCTTGGTTATGTGGTAGCTTTATGTAATGAAGGTGGCGGGACTTTAGTCCTAGGCATGATAGATGAATTACCACATGATATTGTTGGATCTGATTTCGCAAAAGGTCAAATTGGGCAGCTTGAAGATGAGATTTACAAAAGACTGAATATTCGTGTTCACATTGAGGAACTTCTTAATCCATCAGGTTTAAGGGTTGTAGTTACTTATATTCCATCGAGACCTATTGGAAGAATAATGAAATTTGAAGGAGTTGGCTTAATGCGAACAGGTGAAAGCTTACGCAATATGTCTGATGAAGAAGCCCGAACAATATTAATAGAGCAAGAAGATGATTTTTCTGCTTTGATATGTAATGGGTTAATATTAATGGATGTAGATAAAGATGCGATGCAAATTCTCAAGACAAAGTATGCAGAAAAGCAACACAACAAAACTTTCAGTATACAAAGTGATGAGCAGGCATTAGTTGATCTTGATCTAATGAAAAATGGCCAATTAACTTATGCAGCATTGATTTTACTTGGGAAATCAGAAAAGATTAAAGAATACCTCCCCCAATGTGCTATTAACTTGGAGTATAGGGATAATCCTTCTAGTATTCAATTTGATAAACGGGATATATTTGTTGGACCGTATTATGTTGTGCTTGAAGAGTTATGGAATATTATTGATGTAAGAAATAAACTTAAACATCTT
>DAOVJU010000012.1 GCA_030632095.1 Chlorobiota bacterium | reverse complement strand
GCCCAAAGGGAAACCAAATAGAGGGCAACCTTCTTAGAATAAAATGTTTTAAAATAACTCGTTATTCTTTCAAGTTTTATTCTCAAAATCTCACCCTCTCTTTGGTTTCTGTAAATTTAATTTTATATCGAACTCAGGTTACTAAGTATCAAGTATATGGTAGTTTATTTTATTCACTATTATGCTTACCAATTAAAAAAACCATAATTTTACTTAAAACGATCAACTATATTTAAGGATCGACAACTTGATAATAAATACCTGATACTTGATACTCTATACTATAAAATTTTGTCTTTGTAAGTTCCTATATTTTCCCTAATTTTAAGTCCTTTTTCAAAAATTATAACTTTTAAAACAAATAAATATGAGTAGCAATTTAAGCGGATTAAATCCTTCAGCACTTTGGAAAAACTTTGAAAGTTTGTGCGATATTCCACATCCATCAAAAAAGGAAGGTAAGATTATTGAGTTTATGAAAAACTTTGGCGAAAATCTTGGCCTTGAAACCATAGTTGATGATATTGGCAATGTTATTATCAGAAAACAGGCAACACCCGGAATGGAAAATAAAAAAGGTGTTGTTTTGCAAGGACACCTGGATATGGTTCCTCAAAAAAATAGTGATACGGATCATGATTTTGAAAAAGATCCGATTTCAGCCTATGTTGATGGCGAATGGGTAACAGCAAAAGGAACAACATTAGGTGCAGACAATGGAATTGGAGTTGCTGCTGCAATGTCGGTTCTGGAATCTAATGATTTGGTTCATGGGTTAATTGAAGGTTTATTTACAATAGACGAAGAAACAGGAATGACAGGTGCATTTGGGCTAAAACCGGGATTGTTAAAAGGTGATATCCTTTTAAACATGGATTCTGAAGATGAAGGTGAATTGTACGTTGGTTGTGCCGGAGGTACAAATGCTAACATGTCTTTTAAATATTCTGAAGAATTAGTTCCGGCTAATTCTACAGCTTATAAACTTAATTTAACCGGACTTAAAGGTGGGCACTCAGGTTTGGATATTCCTTTGGGAAGAGGAAATGCAAATAAACTGATTTTTCGTTTTATGCGTTATGCGGCTAACAAATTCGGATTGCGCTTAGCTGAAGTAAATGCAGGAAGTTTAAGAAATGCAATACCAAGAGAAGCTTTTGCAACTGTTGTAGTATCTACTGACAAAGCCTCTGATTTTGAAGCTAGTTTAAAAGAATATAAAAACATATATAAAAATGAATTAAAATCTGTTGAACCTAATCTTTCATTTACATTTGAAACAACAGATATGCCTTCTGGCGTAATTGATGCTGACACTCAGAATAGATTATTCAATGCAATTTATGCATGCCCTAATGGTGTAATAAGAATGAGAAACGATATGGAAGGTTTAGTTGAAACCTCGATAAACCTGTCTATAATAAAATCTGTAGATCAAACAATTACAATACAATGTTTATTAAGAAGCTCTGTTGACTCAGCTAAAGACGATCTTGAGAATATGGTGGAAAGCGTATTTCAATTGGCTGGCGCTGATATTATTTTTGACGGACAATATCCTGGATGGAAACCAAATATGAATTCTGAAATATTAAAAGTAATGCAGGATGTTTATAATAATAAATATGGCAAAATTCCAAAAATAATGGGAATACACGCTGGATTAGAATGTGGTATTCTCGGTTCAGGATATCCGCACTGGGATATGATCTCTTTTGGCCCAACAATTCGTTTCCCACATTCACCAGATGAAAAAGTGAATATTGAAACAGTCGGAAAATTCTGGGATTTTCTTGTTGAGACATTGAAAAATGTACCGGAAAAATAACCGAATTTAATATATTTTTAAGAAAGGCTTTCTAAATTACAGGGAGCCTTTTTTTATTTAAAAAAAGTTAAAATCAAACATTAATGCGTCTGGCATGAGATTCCCTTTTTCAAGGAAATGAATTTGACTTATTTTTTGGATTTATTTTTTAGTAAATTTGAATATGAAAAGAATATCACACATTATTATAGCTGTTGTTTTTCTGTTTTCAGGTTCATGCAAAAAAGAAAAATCCTGTCCGGCATTTAACGAGAATGACTTGCAGTATATCGCTTATGCCGAATTCGATACATTAACTTTTACAAATAACCAGAATGATACTTTTCAGATATACATAGAAGAATTTCATTTTTCAGAAAGCTATAAAGAAAAATATGAAACCGTTTTTAATGTTAAGAAAATAGCATGTTTAAACTATGTTGATCTTTTTGCATCAGATTCAAGAAATACATCATCCTACGTTTTCCTTAAAATGGAACAAAGTGATGTTTCAGAAATGCGCTATTTTAAATATAACTTACTTGATTTTTATTTTGAAATAGATTTTGAGAATGAAGTTCCATACATTGATGATTTTGATTATATGGAATTAGTTCCAAACCTTTCAATAAATGATACAATTTATAATAATGTAGTCAGATATCGGGATATACAGCATTCCTCAGAAGTTATTCAATCTGTGTATCTAAATAAAAAAGATGGTATTTTGAAGTTTGTTGAAAATGTTAGTGGTGTTGAATGGATAAAAACTAAAAAACCTTCTTCCTAAACCTCCAATAAAAGAATAACAAATATACCATATGAATAATCACTCCTGGTAAAAACCACTTTACTATTGAACCTGAGATTTCTATTTCGTTGATCAATTGAAAAGTCCAATAAACAGGAATAATTCCAAGCAATTCCTCAAATTTAAAATCAAAAAGTACGGCTAATATTGGTAATGATAAAATTAGGTTTAATCCCTTGAATATTGTTACTGCTTCAATTTTATTACTTGACAAACTTATTACAGATAGTGCGATTATAGGTGAAATAAAACTTACTAAAAACCCCAATAATAATATTTTAGAAAATTCAACTCTAATTATATCTGATGTAATAAACATAATAATAGCAAAAAAGAAACTGAATATATATATAAATGCCAATCTGTAAACAATAAATGCAAAAGAACTCAATGGAGTTATCCTAAATACAGTTAAAACATCTTCATCACGTTCATCCATCATTATCATTGCTATAATAAATGAAGGGAAAATAGCAGTCAATAAACAAAAAAAACTAAAAATAATCCGATTATATTCCTCTAAAACAGGGATTAATTCATTTAAAAAAGGTAAGCCATATTTTAGTATGGCAATAAAAAGAAGAGGTACAAAAAGAATGAATACCAGCGTTTTGTCCCTGAATATATTTTTTATGTCATTAATAACCAGGCTTATAAATAATAAACTTCTATTTAGCCTGCCTGACAATATGTTTTTCATACTGTTTTTTAGTTATGATGTAAGTGATAAAAATTGAGATCAATAAAAACAAAATTGCATAAATTATTTGTCCTGGCTCTTCATGCTTAAATGAAGCATTAAACAAAATAAGCGATGCTTGAGGTGGAATTATATAGAAAAAATATGAATCCGTAACTTCAAAAAAATTAAAAAAAGGAAGTGCAATTGGAGATAAAAATATTGGGATTTTGATTATATATTCGTTAAATGTTTTCACTTTTGAAACTCCTATAAAACCAATCAAAGTAAACAGTATTGAAGATAAAACAACCGCTAATGTAAAGTAGAAATAATTAAACTGAAATCCATGTCCGGCAAAAGCCATGAAAAAACTACATAAAAGGGCTATAAGTGTTAAAGCAACAGATTTGGAAAACAAATATTGCCAGCTTTTAATGGGTGTAACCACAATGGCTTCCAGTGTATTTGCTGATTTTTCAAACAACACAATAACTCCTATAAAAATAAAACCCATTGCTGTTGGATCTGTGAAAATTAAAATGATCACAAGATCAGTTAATTCATCAAAAGGTAATAATTTTAATATTGCAATGTAAAGCACTGTAATTACAATGGCAACCGTAACAATATTGTATTTTGCCAAAAGTTTAAAATCCCAAACCAGTAAATTCATAAAAGTTCTCATAACAAGTTCCTTCCTGTAACTTTTATAAATATATCCTCGAGAGAAGCTTCCTCTGAATGCATTGATTGAATTTTGTACTTATTAATAATTTCAATAAAATTCTTATTTTTTCCTAATCCATCCATATCAAATTCAACAATTTGAGTTTTGTCATTCATGTATTCTACCCTTAACTTACGCTCTCCGTTTTTAAGTTTTAAGTCGTGAGGTGAATCAATCAATTTTATTTCACCATCCACAAGAAAAGCTACTCTATCGCATAATTCATCAGCATCGTGCATATTGTGCGTAGTAACAAAAATTGTTTTTCCTTTGGCTTTTAAATCCAAAATAATGTCTTTAATATTCCTTGCATTAACCGGATCTAAACCTGCTGTTGGTTCATCAAAAAAATATATTTCCGGATCGTGCATTAGAGCCCTGATAAAATTCAATCTCATCTTCATTCCTTTTGAGAAGTTTTCCACTTTTTTATTGGCGTCTTCCTGTAGTCCAACCATTCCAAGCAATCTAATATAGCTTTCAGGTTTCCTTGTATAAAATGTTGAGAAGAATTTCAGGTTCTCCAATGCCGTTAATTTCAAATAATGATTGGGTAGCTCAAAACCTACTCCAATATGATTGTAAAACTCAGAATTCCAATTTTTCAATTTCTTTCCTGAAATTTGAATTTCACCTTGAAAATTTGAAAGTAATTTGATCAGTATTTTTTGAGTAGTGCTCTTCCCTGCCCCACTTGGTCCAAGGAAACCAAAAATTTTTCCTTCCTTAATTTCAAAATTAATGTTTTTGACTGTAGGCAAAGGATTCTTTGGATAGGTGTAACTTAAGTTTTTTACTGTTATCATTCTTAATGGATTAATAGAACTTTAGACATTAGATTATTAGTCTGTTTGAATATGGGAGTACGTTCTGTGCATTTTAAATTCTTAATTCAACCTTTGGTTGAAGCAATTCCATTCTTTAGTAATTCTGTAAAACCTTTAATAATATTCATTATATCTTCTTCAGAAATTGAAAAAACCGGTTTTTTGTTTTTAACATTTTCCCTGAAATCTACCTGCCTGTTTATTTCCAGGAAATCATATATACCTATTTGTACCTGCATTACCATAAACGTCATAATATCAATATCAACATCGTCCCTAAGATTATAATCAGGTTGATGTTTCCTGATCATTTCTTTGATCATTTTGAAGATTTGTACCTTAATATCTTTTTGAATATTTCCCAGTTCTTCAGTATTACGTTCTTTTAATAAATTATATTGAAACCCACTTAAAACAGGATAATCAATATCAAATTTAACTTTCATATAAAAATTTTTTACAATCAATTCAAAAAAGTCTTTTTCCTGCTCAAAAAGCTCTTCAATCTGCTCATATCGTTTTCGCGAAGAATACTCGATTAAATAGTGATACAAATCCCTTTTATTATCAAAATACTGGTATATACTTCCCTTTGCTATACCAAGTTTTTTTACAATCCTGGATATTGAAGCGTTTTGATAATCGTGCAATGCAAACTCTTCAAAACATGCATCAATTATTTCTTTTCGTTTTTTTTCTCTTAGATTAAAAAAGGTTTCTTTGGGCATTTCGAAAATATTAGATAGTTTAACTTTACTAATAAATGCAAGCTTTTCTCTTCGATTGCCAAGTTTCAAGTTCAAAGAATATCCAACTTGAAACTTAAATCTATATTATGACTACATGGTCACAAATATAACAAAAAAATGACTACCTGGTCATAATTTTTAAAACTATTTTTATAAACATCGAGTAATTAATATGCTATTTCAACAAATCACCGACTTATATCCTCATTTTACCTATTTAATATAGTTTAATTAACAAAAACTTTATATACTTAGGAAACTTTTTTGCATTTTTAGTTTCCAATGTGCAACTATTTTATAACTTTGCTTTCTTTTAAAATGAAATTAAAAAAACATGAATGAAGAACTTAAAAGTTTAATCGAGCAAGTTCGATCACTATTCACAAAATATGGTATTAAAAGTATGACTATGGATGATATTGCAAGAGAACTTGGAATGTCAAAAAAAACCTTGTATCAACATGTAAAAAACAAAGATGAACTTGTAGAATATGTGTTAAATGATATAATGAATGAATATAATGAACATTTTGATACCATTTTATCAAAAAAATTCAATGCAATTGAATTTTTAATACAGGTGAACAAACTCGTTCATCACATGATAAAAAATAAAAATCTATCCTTCGAATTTGATCTCAAAAAATACCATCCGGAGATCTTTCGTAGCATGAGAAAACAAAATACAGACAAAATGTTTGCTATGGTATTAAAAAATATAAAGCAAGGAAAAAAGGAAGAATTATACCGAAAAAATCTTAATGCAGAACTTATAGCAAAACATTATGTTGACAGAATTGTGGCCGTAAAAGAGAGTGAATTGATAACTGAAGAAGAAAAGATGCAACCTGAGTTTGTTAATCAGATCATTGAATATCATATAAGAGGAATTGCCAACGAAAAAGGTATTAAACTATATGAGCAAAGCAGTAAAAATATGAATCAACAAAAAGAAGTATAATATGAGCAAAAAATTCATTTCATTATTAATTGTTCTAGTCGTATTTTCATTTATTTCATTCTCGCAAACTAATGAAGGAAATACATTTTCACTGGAACAAGCTAAAAACTATGCACTTGAGAATAACCTGCTGATCAGGAATGCAAATCTTAATGTTGTTTTAAGCGAAAAGAAAATTTGGGAAGCAATTTCCCATGGATTACCACAAGCTGATTTCTCAATAGATTATACTGATTTTTTTGACTATGAAATTGAATTTAGCTTTGGTATGGAAAATGCAACTCCGCCGCAATTGGATTATACACTTATGGATGCAGGAGATCTTGAAATTTTAAAGCTTTTATCCGGATTTACTGAACCTGCTGAACCATCAACAATACTTATGGATAATTCGGCAAGCGCAAAATTTCAAATAAGCCAGTTAATTTTTAACGGACAGTATTGGGTTGGCATTAAGACTGCAAAGATCGCTAAACGATTATCCGAACAAAGTTCCGTTAAAACGCAAGAAGATGTTAAAGAATTAGTGACAACTGCATATTATCTCGTGTTAATCACTGAAGAATCAATTAATATCCTGGATAAGAACCTGGCAAATCTTGAAAAAAGCATTGAACAAAGTGAAGCGCTGTTAATAGCAGGAATGGCTGAACAGTATGATATTGACCAGATAAAAATGTCATTATCTATGCTTCAGAATACTAAAAATTCTATGATGCGGAACCTGGAACTGAATTATAAATTACTAAGGTTCCAGCTTGGTTTAGAACCTAATGCCACGTTAACATTAACCGAATCTTTAGAAGGGCTTATTAAGACTGCTAATATTGAAAATGCCCTTATTGCAGATTTTAATTATGAAATGAATATCAATTATCAACTGGTTACAAGCCAGGAAGATATTAGTAAGCAAATGCTGGTAATGGAAAAAGCAAATTATTTGCCAACTATTGCAGGTTTTTACAGTTATAATGAAAAAATCATAACAACAGATTTCGATATGAACCCGAAAAATATTGCCGGTGTTAATCTATCATGGACTTTATTCACAAGTAATATGAGAAATGTTAAGCGGCAACAAGCTGAAATTGATCTGGATATTATACGAAATAATAAAGAACTTTTAATTAACCGGTTACAACTTGAAGAAAAGCAGTACAGATATAATTTAAGAAATACACTTGATAACTATGAATTACAAAAAGAAAATTTGCAATTGGCTGAAAACGTGTATGAAAATATCGAAAGAAAATACAACCAGGGAGTAATATCCAGTCTTGACCTTACCCAGGCTAGTAATAATTACCTTGAGACCCAAAATACATACTTAACATCCATTATGGAAGTAATGCAATCAAAACTGGCTTTAGACAAACTAATGAGCAAGCTCTAAAGGAATTATAAAATTAAAAATGAGGTACTACCACGAATTTAATGGATAATGATTACCACTAAAATAACAGTAGAACCATAAATGAATAATTAAAAATTAAAATATAGCAGCCATGAAATTAAAACTAATCTTAGGATTATTAGCTTTTACTTTTACAATTACATCATGCCAGCCTCCTGAAAAAGCTGAAACTGAAAATTCAGAAATTGAAAAAGCTGACTCACAACGAATTTATCCTGTAAAAGTTCTAAAAATTGATTATTCAACATTTAATAAGCATGAAGAATATACCGCAAGTATTAATGCATGGCAGGAAGTTCATTTAGGCCCAAGCCAACCCAACCAGATCGAAGAAATCCTTGTAGAAGTTGGTGATAATGTAAAAGAAGGTGACATACTTGTAAAAATGGATGCCGCAGCTTATTTGCAGACAAAAATTCAGTTTGAAGATACTGAACTGGATTTCAAGCGTATGGATACATTATTAAGTTATGGTTCAACATCGCAACAAGTATATGATAAAACTAAAATGGCTTATGAACTTGCGAGAACTGCATTGCAAACCATGGCAGAAAACGTAAATTTAATAGCTCCATTCAATGGTGTTATAACAGGAAAATACTTTAATGAAGGTGAAATATATTCCAGCATGTCCCCTAACATGATACCAGGTGTTCCTTGCATTGTTTCATTAATGCAGATCAATGAGCTTAAAATAAAAATAAATGTATCGGAGAAATACTGGCCACTCATTAAAAAAGGCATGGATGCCAGCTTAACAACTGAAATTTATAAAGGGGAATACTTTGCAGGTAAAGTACATTTGATTTATCCAACAATTGATCCAACGACAAAAACTTTCAGGGTGGAGATTAAAATTCCGAATCCTGATAAACAATTACGCCCGGGAATGTTTGCTAAAGTGTCTTTGAACTTTGGAGAAACAAAATCCATTGTAGTTCCGTCATTTGCTATATTAAAACAACAGGGAACAAACCAGCGCTATGTTTACCTCAATGAGAATGGTAATGCAAAAAAAGCTGTGGTTAAATTAGGTAAACGCTTTAATGAAAATATTGAAATTGTAGATGGCCTTAATGTTGACGATCAGCTAATTGTTACCGGACAAGCAAATTTAATGACAGGAACACCTGTAAAGATCGTTGATTGATGATTTATGATTATAGATTTTATATTTTAGATTTAATTCAAAAACTTTAGAAAATGAGCATATATAGCAGTTCGGTAAGAAAACCGGTAACAACCATAATGATCTACCTTGCAGTAATCGTATTTGGCTTTTACTCTCTTTCGCAACTCCCAATTGACTTCTATCCTGAGATTGAATTTCCGGCAATCACGGTAATTACTACATATCAGGGGGCAAATGCAAAAGATATAGAGACCAATATTACCAAACCCATTGAAGAAACTCTTTATTCAGTTGATAACCTGAAGGAAGTTACCTCAAAATCAATTGACAACATATCTGTTGTGATCCTTGAATTTGATTGGGAAACCAACCTTGATGAAGCTGCTAATGATATCAGGAACTCTTTAAGCTGGGTTGATAATGTACTTCCGGAAGATGCTGAAAGCCCAATACTCTTCAAATTTAACTCGGCAATGATGCCCATACAGTTTTTCTCCATTACTGCTGATGAAAGTTATACCGGACTGGAAAAGCTGGTTGATGAAAGAATAATAAATCCATTAAACCGCATCGAAGGGATCGGATCGGTTGGTTTGGGCGGTATCCCTCATCGCGAAATTGTTGTTGAAGTGGATCCTATGAAACTTGAAGCATTCAATTTCACCCTGGAACAAATTGGCCAGATCATCCAGGGCGAAAACATGAATATGCCGGCTGGGAACATTAGAATGGGACAAAACGATTATGCATTAAGGATTGAAGGTGAATTTAAGGAAAGTGACGAAATAAAGCATATTGTAGTTGGGAACCAAAATGGCCAGGCTATTTATTTAAGAGATATTGCAAGGGTAAAAGATACATTAAAAGAAATGTCGCTAAGAGAAATAGTGAACGGGAAACGCGCAGTTCAGATGTATGTTATGAAGCAATCCGGGGCAAATACAGTTGAAGTTGCCAAAAAAGTAAATAAAGAACTAGAAAGATTAAAGGAAAATTTACCACCTGATATTGAAATTCTATCAATTTTTGATACATCGGAATTCATTAATTATTCAATAAATCATCTTTCAAGAACCTTAATGTGGGCCTTGTTTTTTGTTGTGATGATAGTCCTGTTTTTCCTGGGAAGATGGCGGGCAACTTTTATTGTGGTATTAACAATACCAATAGCTCTTATTGTTTCCTTTGTTTATTTATATATAACCGGAAACTCAATAAACATAATTTCCCTGAGTTCGCTGGCAATTGCCATTGGAATGGTGGTTGATGATGCCATTGTGGTACTCGAAAACATTGCAAAACACATCGATCGTGGAAGTTCTCCACGCGAAGCTGCAATATATGCTACCAATGAAGTTTGGCTGGCTGTAATTATTACAACATTAACAGTTGTTGCGGTTTTCTTCCCCTTAACTTTAATAAAAGGTATAACAGGAGCCCTGTTCCGCCAGTTGGGATGGATTGTAACTATCACTGTAGTGACATCAACCATTACGGCAATAACGCTTACACCAATGCTTGCTTCAAAATTATTAAGGTTAAAAAAATGGAAAGAAAAAAGAGGTAATTTAACTTATAGTAATACCATTCTCCGATTCCTTGATGGTTTGGATAACTTCTATTCAAAAACACTAAAATGGGCTTTAAGGCATAAAGTAGTTGTTATCATCGGGGCGTTTGCAATATTTATTTTATCAATCTTCCTGGTTAAAGCTGTAGGAACTGAATTTGTTCCGGCAACCGACGAAAGCCGGGTTTATGCCCTAATTGAATTACAAACCGGTACAAGGGTTGAAGAAACCTGTAAAGTGGCCGATAAAATAGCAGCTATTATCGAAAGAAAATATCCGGAAGTAGAAATGATTTCAACATCTACCGGAACAGATGATGAAGAAGGATTTTTAGCAATATTCTCGGAAACCGGAACTCATGTTTCTAATATTCAATTGGCCCTTTGTCCAATAAGTGACCGTGAAAGAGATGTATGGACTATTGCAGAAGACCTGAGGCAGGAAATTGCCCAAATTCCTGAAGTAATAAATTATTCAGTATCTACGCAGGGAGGAATGGGTGGATTAGGAGGAAACGACGTGTCTGTTGATATTTACGGATACGATATACAGAAAACCACTAAGCTTGCAAATACCCTGAAAGAAAGATTCAAATCAGTTCCGGGGGCACGTAATATTCAAATAACCCGTAAAACTGAAAAGCCTGAATTACAAATAATTTTAGACCAGGAAAAAATGTCTCAACACATGATCAATACGGCTTCGGTTTCCATGGCCATACGCAACCGTATAAAAGGGTATATCTGTACCCGGTTCAGAGAAGGTGGTGATGAATACAATGTTATTGTAAGGTTCAAGGAAGAATACCGTAATTCGATAAATGATGTTGAGAATATAACCATTATGAGCCCAATGGGACAAATGATAAAACTTAAAGAAATCGGGAAAATTCAGGAATACTGGTCCCCTCCAAATATTGACCATAAACGAAAAGAACGGATAGTTTCAGTTACAGTTTCTCCTCATCAAACTTCACTGGGGGAATTAGCACAGTCAATAAAGGATGAAATAGCAACCATGGATATTCCTCAGGAGTATCTGGTAGAAGTTGGAGGAGCATATGAAACACAAATGGAATCATTCGCAGATCTTGGTCTGCTAATGTTTGTATCGCTCCTTCTGGTTTATATTGTTATGGCAGCTCAGTTTGAATCGTTGAAAATGCCATTGATCATTATGTTTTCAATTCCATTTGCTTTTTCAGGAGTGTTTCTGGCATTATTTGTTACAAACACTAAACTCAGTGTAATTGCCGGCTTAGGTGCAGTAATGCTCATCGGGATTGTTGTAAAAAATGCAATTGTTCTGGTTGATTATATTAATTTAATGCGCGACAGGGGATATTCTCTTCATGAAGCAATAATACGTTCTGGCAGATCAAGGTTACGTCCGGTTTTAATGACAGCTTTAACAACTATTTTTGGGTTATTCCCAATGACTGTCATTAAAGGGGAAGGATCTGAAATTTGGAGCCCTATGGGAATTTCAGTTATAGGTGGATTAATTTTCTCTACCATGGTAACTATGGTCCTTATTCCTGTAATTTACAGTTGGTTTGCCGGTAAAGGTGAACGTAATAAGAAAGCCGTTTACAGGGCAAAGTACCAGTTCTTGGATAATATTATTGCGTCTCAGAAGTAAATAATCCACACTTTAAGAAAGTGGCTTTGTGTTGCATCTATTTGTCGCTTTATTAATAGTAATCAAGGAATAATGGAATAATGGAAATTTGGAAAAATTGTTACTTTCAAAAAATCAAACTAGGGTACAATTACAATAATCCAATATTCCAGCATTCCAATAATTTTTATCATATATAACAAATAAAGAAAATAACCACCATCAAATAAGGTGGATTTCTAATTAAAATTAAAAATCATGAATGTTAAATTATGAATTAGAGTTAGTGTGTGAGTGTGAGTTTGAGTTTAAAACTTGAGCCCGATCCGAAAAATCAAAAAAAGAAAATGCCACCAAAACACTAAAACACCAAAACACACTAAAGGCTGATAATCAGCAAAATAACTTTGGTGAGATTTTGTGTTTTGGAGCTTTGGTGGCGAAAAAATAATTTTCGGAATAGACTCAAACCTGGAACTTGAAACTTGGAACTTGAAACTTCACATGAAATGCAAAAAAATGAAAAAAGCACAACTATTAATTTGAAATAATAAACTAAAAAATAAAGTAGTAATGAAAGCAGTATTCATAGTATATAACCAGGCACATACCGAAAAGGTTGAATTTATGCTTGATCAACTCAAAATTCGTGGATTTACACAGGGGACTAATATGATAGGCAGGGGAAGTAAAACCGGCCAACCTCATATGGGAACTCATACCTGGCCTGAAATTAATTCAGCAACACTTACCGTTATTGAAGACGAAAAAGTTGAAACGCTTCTGAAAAGTATTGAGAGTATCAATAACATCAATACTGAAGTTGGGATAAGGGCATTTGTATGGAATATAGAACAAAGCCTATGACTGATTTCTTGTTATACCTTGGCCTTACGTTACTTTTCGTTCACGAGATGGATGCCATCAGAAGGAAAGAATGGAAAATGTTCATTTTTTTAAAGGACTTGAATGAAGATCTTGAATATTGGATTCAACTTGCTCTGGATTTTAATCCAAAAGCAAAAAACTGAATAAATAAGCACTATTTAACAAACATTAAACTTTTATTATACACATTATTTTTAGTGCTGACTTGTAAAAAATATAACCCGGTATTATAGATCCCAAAATCTGATAATGATATATTATATACACTTTCAGTATTTCTAAATTTAATATGTTCTGAACCGCATTTTTTACCAGACAGATCAAAAACATTTATATTTGCAGGTGTTAATAAGGGTTTAGCAAACTTAATATAAAAATTGCCATGTGTAGGGTTTGGGTAAATTAGTATATTATCATTAGAATTATTAATTGTTAAATCTTCATCACCAGTTCCACTAAACACAGTATAAGGTATTACTGTTATACCTCTGAATTGACAGGAAGCCCAAATATTCCCATTCTCGTCAGATATGATCTTTTCAACAGAGTGGCTGCTTATTGGTGAATTTGAAGTATTATAATTTGTCCATTGGTTTTCTTTGAATATGCTTAATCCATTGCCATAGGTGCCAACCCAAATGTTGTCGTCAATATCTGTAGTTACCTTAACAACTGAGTTCCCGGGTATATCGGAATTGTAAATATGATAATGGGTAAATTCCTGTCCATTGTACTTGTATAATCCATCTCCATATTCATGGCCAACTGTCCATCTGCTAAGTACTCCAAACCATAAATTGTTTTCCTTATCAAAAACCATTGATGGTACCCATTTTGCATTTTCTGAGCAAATTGCCAGTGTATCCCAAATGTTATTATTGTATGTTAATATTATCCCCTGTTCCTCCACATTTGGCGTAGTGCTTGCGTATAAAACATTGCTATGGTCAAAGGCTAATTCATGAATATAATTTCCCTCAAAATATGTTTCCCATTCATTTCCATTATATTTTAATAGCCCATTTTTGGTTCCCCACCAAATATTGCCCGATTGGCCTGTTTTCATTTGGTCAGATTGTGTTTTAATGTTATCAAATACTTTCCATTCATTCTTAAAAATGTCGTAACTGATAATTATCGAGGAGTCGTTCCAAATTTTTAAGGAATCGCTTGTATATTTTAAATTTAAACAAGAATCCAATGCTGTTGTATTTGTGCTGTCAAAATCAGTCCATGTTGTTCCATTGAAATTTACCAATTTGTCCTCTGCATTATAACTGACCATCCACATTTCATTTTTTGAATCTTTTGCAAAATAAGCAATATAGTTGCCATGTAAACCCGAATTGCTCATCTGTCGGGTCACATCCTCCCAAATTGCAGAATTGTATTTATAAATTCGGAACCGTTTATCCGGGATCCACATAGTTGCCCATAAGTTTCCTGTAGAATCAACAAACAATTTAGAGATGCTCCCATCAGGCAATTGAGAGTTCTCAGCAGTCAGGTATTGCCAATTGCCGTTTTTAAGAATCCCTAATTTTGACTGGAAAGTAAGATAAAAAACGTTCTGCTTGTCAATATAAAAATGGCCTATTGTATCGCCCTCCGGGGGAAGGATAGAATCAATAAAACTAATGCTATCAGTAGCATCAATGAAATCAATGTAATTTCCATCCACAAGTTTGTCAATAATATCCTCGCCTGAAAAACATTTCATTTTATTATTGTTCAGTATCCAAAAATTCCCAGCAGTATCCTGTCTAAAACAGGATGTTCTAATCATCCCTTTAAGTGAATCCAAATCACTGTTTTTTAATACCCTTACCATATTATCAGAATCATTGAACCAAACATTATCATCAGTGTCGAAGAATATGTTTAGCAGAAGTAGCCCAAAAGGCATTTCTTCCGGTATTATCTGCCTGTATTTGACTTCATTTCCATTATATTTCGCAATTCCCTGCCCCATTCCAAACCATAAATTGTTTGATTTGTCAGCGATTAGGCCTGTTATTAGAGTTGACCAGAATTCACTTTCCATTTCAATAAAATTCCAGTTTTCTCCATCAAATTTTAAAAATCCACCACTTTGTGAGCTGTTTGACGAAGCGCCAAGCCATAAATTCCTGTTAGAATCTGTGCATAAGAAACCATTAGAATTATAACCCAGCAATGAATTAGCCTTAGTTAAAACAGTTACCGAGTTATCTGATTTTTTAATTTTCACAAGCCCTCCACTCGTTGAAAGCCATAATTAATCTTTAGTTTCTTCAAAATCCCTTAATCCGTAACTGTATGTGTAATTAATCCAGTTATTTTGTTGAGATGAAGAATTACTCCAAAGAATTATCAAAAATGCTATAACAGAAATGATTTTTTTCATTTTATAGTATAATTAGCCCCTATGTTTGTAATTAGAAAAGTTCCGGGAGCAGTATTATCTTAACCCCCGAAACTTAAAACTTAAAAAATTATGAACAAAAGTAAACAATTAGATTTTAGTGGTCAAGATATTTATATAGG
>DAOVJU010000140.1 GCA_030632095.1 Chlorobiota bacterium | reverse complement strand
GGGATATAATAAATAGGATAGAAGCAGGGCAATAGCAATTGGGTATAAAAACTCTCTGGCAGCGCGTAAGCTATAAATCAACAATATAGCAAAGAGCAAAAAATAGATTGCCCTGATAATAAATGCTTGTTTAATCCTGTTATTCTTTTCCATAATTAAATTTCCCTGATTAATTAAGCTAACTATATGTAAAAGTACTAATTTATACAATGAAATGAACATGCATTACCTTTCATGGTGTGTGTACTTTTTTTTTAAGGAGTAAGCACTTAAAAAAAGTATCTCAACCTGAATAATTCATAAATTATCTATTCCGAGCTGAAATTACTGGCTATAATTGAAAATGCTCAAATTTACTCACGTCATAATTTCTTTTAAAGGAGTTCGTGAGAGCTTTGCCGTTCGCTTTTCGCCATAACCTAAGGGCTGAATTGTTCTAATTTTTTTCTTCTTCTTTGTGCGATAAAGAAGTGTCAATTGCCGATAAGAACATATATTTACTTTTTTCTACTAAATGTTATTCGTAATTTTATCAAATGGCCTTATTTCAACATTCATCATTCCTTGTTCTGTATTCGATATTTATACGATAGCTTAAATTACGATAAGTCTGGATTTCTGAATTTCTCTTAGCCCCTGTCGGTGATATCACCAACAAAGGCGAAAAATTAATTCCATATTATTAATAACATTTAAAGTTATAACCGAATATTAAAATTCCAGATAGAGGAGATCTCCACAATTATATTTAGGAAAATTATATGTCAAGTTAAAAATATATGTCACGATTTTACCGGTAATAACGTGACTTTTTATATCTTTGCATAAAGCATTAAATAAGATGAAAATATCTGATATTGTTAAATATAGAATTGACAGATTTAAAAAAGGATATGTTTTCACCTTTGATGATTTTTCAATACCAGTGGATAAGATTAGTGCATTAAAAAAAGTATTAAGCCGTTTAGTTGAATCAGGTAAAATAGCCAGGCTATCAAAAGGTAAATACTATAAACCCAAGGAAGGAATAGCAGGGTTTCTGAAACCGGATGAATACCAGGTTGTAAAAGACTTATTGGAAGAAGATGGAAAGCTAATTGGTTATATGACTGGAATTATTTCATATAACAAACTTGGATTAACCAGTCAAATTTCCAACACTATTCAAGTAGGTACAAACCTTGAAAAAAAATCAATTAAAAGAGGTATGTACAATATTCGCTTTATCCGTCAAAGAAATACCCTTAACAAGGGGAATATATATTTATTACAGATACTCGATTCTATACGATTTATAAAAAGGATTCCTGATACAACTACTAATGATTCATGTAAAATAATAATGAATATCATCAAGAATCTCTCTGTTGAAGAGAAGGAATATTTATGTAAACTGGTTATGAAATACAATCCAGCAACCCGTGCTTTATTAGGTGCAATTTTTGAACTTCTTAAATGTGAAACCTATGCAGCAAGTATTTATAAATCATTACGGGCATCAACTACCTTTAATTTAAATATTTCAGAAAACATACTTAAAAACAACAAGAAATGGAGAATTCTATAATCTTGTACCATAAAAAAGATTATTTCAATACTTTGATCAAGGAAACAGCCGAGAATAAGGTTTCAGAAATATTTAAAAACGTAATAGCTATTATTACCAAAATTGATTATTAGAATATTTACCCCTGTCGGTATTATTACCAACAAAGGCGAAAAAGAATTCACAATAACACAGATATATTTCAATCAAGACTATTGAATAATAATTTTCTCAACTGTAATATTGTTATCAATATTAATTCTGACAAAATAAATTCCTGCTGGTAAATTACTCACATCAAATTGCACAAATAATTCATTTTGCTCCGATGTATAGTGGTCCTTATTTATTAATTGTCCGTATAGATTTATCAACTCAATATAAACTTCCTTCATGTATGCATTTTGAATATATATATTTACCTCATTAGTTGCAGGATTTGGATATATATGATATACTTTTTCAACACTTACCTGTGTAATATCTAATGTTGTTATTGTTACATTCTTTGTTGTAGAATCTATACTATTGCAATATAAATTTTCAGTATATAAATTTACTTCATAAGTTCCCGTGTTTAAATATTTATGAACCGGTTCCTCTTCTGTACTAATGTTGCCATCACCAAAATCCCATAGATAATTATCAGCATCCCTTGAATGGTCGTAAAATGACACAATATTTTGATCTACATTAAATCCAAATAACGCATTATGACGAATTACTCCTGCAATAGCTTCAATCCTTCTACTTTCACATGAACTATCAATTGCATTTGAAGCATAGTACAAAGTAGTATTTGTTAATACAGGAGTTGTGAATGTATTATTAACGGCAAGCAAATCTCCTTCAAATTCATCATCATACCAGAATATATTATCACTACCTGTTGCACTTAATGTTACACTTCCACTCTCACAAATTGTGTCGGAGTATACTATTGGAGGTATTAAAATGTTTTCAAATGTTATGTTCTTTAAAGCCTGGCCGGTGCCAAAAAGGCTAAATATTGTCAATTGTATACTATAAGTACCGGCATCAGTGTAATAATGTATTGGTTCAGTTTCAGCAGAAACATTGCCATCATCAAAATCCCAGATTACACTATCAAATGTTGTAGTAGTTAAGATGTTTAACTGTATTATTCCTGAGCATTCATTTCCTTTTTCAATGGAAAAATCAGCTATCACATCCGGATTGTTAGTGGCTCCCGGTGAACCTCCGGGATAAAAACTTGCTCTCCAGTTTTCAGCAATTGAATTATCAAGTGAAGTTTCTATAAGTTCCAGGCTAGAACCTTCACCATCTGCTGATCCTGGCCATGGATCAACATCATCATATGCAACAACATCAACAATCTGCATATTCTCATCAAACAAGCGAATTGCTTCTCCATTATTTCCAAGGCCAAAAAGAAAATTTCCAAGGTAGTTGTATGTTTCCGGATATATTTGTCTGAAGTTTGTATCGTTATTACAAAGAACAACATAACTTTCGCTATCTAAAATATAGCCATCTGGAATATTGAAGATATGATCGTTTTCTGAATCCATAAAAACCCATCCGGATAAATCAACCGGTTCATTACTCTTATTATATAACTCCAGCCAGTCTCCCGAAATCAAATCAGGCGATGAATTGTAGTTTATTTCATTGATAATAATTGCTGATTCGTTTGCTTGCTGATAACTAAATAATGCGCCCATATCAGCTATTGTGCCGTCAAGATCCAAAGGACTATCAGGATCACCCGAATCAATACATGGTGAATTTTCACTTAACTCGAAATTATTAATAAAAGGATTAATGAACAAAGGATCAAAATTCAGGTTGTTTTCGCCGCTAAGAACGTCAGTATCTGAAATGCTGTAGGAAATATTTAATGTGGAAAGCGCATCAAGTAAATAGGGTGCAACTAAAGAATTTGAGAATATTGAATTTACCACATCGGCATTACCACCACCCTGTCCAAAGTTTTTCACAAAGCATGCTACCGAATAATGGTTTCCGTAAAAGGTGTTTCTGTCAATGTATGCATATGAATCAAAATCCTTAATTCCAACTCCCTGTGCGCAATTTACAATTACATTATTTACAACAATAGCTGTTGATGCTTGCCCTATTGAAATGCCTTTGTCCATGCAATTGAAGATGATATTATTTTCGATAAGTATATCTTTTGCATTTTCTCCCAGGTCAATCCCATCGCTGTTAAAGCCGAAAAAACCTGAGATATAATTATTCCTTATTGTTCCGTTTGTTGTGTTATCAATATCTATAGCATCTGCATCAGTTCCTTTACTTCCTATAAGTGTGCAATTTTCTATCAAAACAGAATCAGCATATTTTGCATTGATCAGGTCGCCGGGGATTTCTGAATGAATATGGCTATTTCTAATAACTATATCTCCATATTCCGAATAAAATGGTTGGTCGATGCTGCTAATAGTGACATTATCGATCTCTAAACAGGAATTATAGGAAGTTATGTTTGCAAAATACTTCTTCGCATCTTCGGCCATAGTGGCTTTATTAATAACCAGGTTATTCAATACTGATTTACCTGTTGCATGATCAAAACAAATGGCTCCCCATCTAAGGGCAGCAACATTATTATTCGGTTCAATAATAACAGGGTCATCAATTGTGCCATTTACTATCAGGTTTCCGTAAACATAGATACTGGCATCATTTGCCATTCTTAATTCCACTCCTTCTTCAATAATAAGTGTTGAATTGCTGTTAACTATTATATCTCCTGCACTTACCCAGGGTGAATAGCTTGTATAAAGCGTTACAATATCATTAATATATTCCGGAGAACCATGTTCACATTGTTAGGCTCAAATAATGCAGTTAAAATTGTATCACCGGTTAATATTACCGAAATTTCAGGATTCTCACTCTGGCTTAAACCTGACCAACCGGTAAAAGTAAATCCTGCATTTGGTATGGCCATGACGTTCACTGGAATATTGTTAAAATAAACTCCGGTAGATGAGCTGTCGGTTATTTCAACATTATTTATAAATATTCTCCCGGAAAATGTTTCTGAAACACCGGTAGTAAGTAAAGATGTATCTGTAATTCCAAAATAGTCCATGATATGTTGTCGCTGATATCCCGGACGATACATGGCAAATTCCCTCATAATTTCCACATCAGTATTCCATTCATCCATATTTTGAATTGGTTCACCGGCCCAACCCCAGGGATAATCTTTCCACCTGTTAATATGTCTTGGCATTTCTGATTCAATATTCGCTTTCAGGCTATCAATAATATAAAGCACTCTTTCAGTATGAAAAGTTGAATTTAAATGAGCAGCAAATCGTTGAATAAACTCGTTTCTGCAACTTTCGTTTTCCATCAGTTTTCTAAAGATCAGGTTAGTATTACTAAAAGCTGGTAATAAAGCCCATGCAAGTGTATTATCATAATAATTGCTATACTGTTGAGCTTGTTCCCATTGCATTCCAAATGATACATCTGTATCTAGTAAAACCCAGCGCCATTTACCGTCAAATGTTTTTTCACGCCACCATTTAACATTACTGTAAACCCAGTCAGCATTGGCTGCAAATATTTGTGTTATTTGATAATCAATAAATTCATTAATATCAACCTTCGAATTAATGTATTCATAATGTTCATCTAATGATAAATCCGTCTCCGGATCATTTAAATAGTTGATTAAAGCATTAAATTCATCAACACTTCCTGAAACTGCCACAGCAGTCAGACTCCACAAATACTCAAGAATATCAAGATTATCCGGATCGGCACGATGGATCTTAGCAAAGTAATTTTCAACAATCTTATCACGCATATTATATATTCCCCAGTATTCTCCGTTCAGAAAAAGAGATGAAGGCTGATATGCCTGGCAATCAATACTTGCTTTGTTAATTACTAAACTATGTGTCATTCCATCGCGAAACATGGTATAAAAAATGTCAGGTGTTCCTGATGTTCTCAGATACAGATCCTCATAATTTGCAATTTTCCTGTTTTTAAATAATTGATAATCAAATATCTCCGGCCCGTATTTACCTTTAGTGCTTATGGTAAAAGGTTTTTGTGGTGCGTCAAAGGAAGCCTGTCCTGATAATCTTAGGCCAGAAGTTATACTTAACTGTTGCACCCGGCTAGTATCGAATATTTCAAAATTAACAGGTATTTCAACTCCTTTTCTGCTGGTTGCATAAATTCCTATGTATGGATCCCATAGTGTCTCGGGAAAAGCAGCTAATGAAATTACCGGAAGATCATTATTTTCTTCATTAATAAAATAGCTCTGAGTAATGATAGCACTTGGTAATATTCCCGGTTCAAAAGCAGTTGCCCTGATAATTGTATTAGACTCAATAATTATTTCACTTGAATACATGGGTGAAGAACTTGTTGGCCGTGAACAATCTAATGTATAGCGTATTACTGCCCCGGGAGAAGAACAGGAAAGTGTGATGCTTAGACTGTTTTCAAAAAAACCACCTGTTAATGAAAATTCAGGATCGGGGGTATATTCTCTGTTTAATGTCCCCTGGGTATTGTTTGAATTGCCTGGAGTTGGTTCCCATAAATACCAGAAATCAGGACTACCGTTATATTCACGTCCCATTGAAACATCAGGAAACTGGTATCCGAAAGTAACTGAGTCAATTAGCTCCAGCTCTGGCGAATAAAGCCCTATTTCTTCACCAAATTTACTTAATCTAAAATTTGTATGATGAGAATTAGCATAATTATCGGAGAGAGAATCATTTCCATCAGCCCAAATAAGTAGAAAACCTTTAGCTTCTATTATTGTACTTTCCATGAATTGCCATCGGGTTTGATTTTCCAGATCATCTGTTAAATAGTATCCGGCTATGTCAATCGGATATTCACTATCGTTATAAATTTCAATCCAGTCAGAATAGTCACCAAAATCAACATCAACATTTATGGTAACATTTGATGCTAAAAATTCATTGATGTAAAGTTGGGCTTTCAAGAGATTTGCAACTAAAAACAGCACTGCTATTAATGATATTTTTATGATTTCTTTCATAATTGCTTTATTTCAATCTTTTTCAACACCCTTACTATGGTTTGTAAATCTAATTTCAATTATTTAATGTTTTTTCTTCAGGTTAATAGTTATTCCTAAAGATAATACAATACACTTGTCTTTTATTTTTTGATATTCCGATCCACTTATTTCAGTAAGTGAAACATTATACTCAATGTTTAAATAACAAAATTCATTTATGTTCCAGCCGATTCCAATAATTCCGCTTAGATAATATTTATTAAAATCATCAACAGTTTTTTTATGATACCCGTACTGAGTACCATTTTGTTCAAATAATATATCCTTGTAATCAATTAAAAATTCATTACGTAAACTTGTGAAAGTAAAAATAGAATTGATCTTATTAAACGGGTAGAACTTAATTCCAATATCACCAGTTAAATTATGAAGTGTTAAATTGTTATTTAATAAACTTATATTTTCATTTTTGAATTTTTCATCCGCATAATCTTCTTTGAATCCTTTTTGTGCATAACCTGCTCCAATATTTAGTGATAATTTAGGAAAAACGATTATTTCACCTGTGATTGAACAAGATACCCCGAATTTAAATTGTTTCTTTGAAGATAATTCATTTAATAAAGTGTTCTCCCAATTTTGTTTAGAAAAGCAACTTCCAATTTTAACTCCATAATTATATTTTTCTTGTGCTGTTAGCTGCTCAAATAAAGCCATTATGAGGAAAATGGTTATAAAATGTTTAATTAAAGTCATATTTATTTAATCATTCATACATTCAATATAATAGTTACTTCCAGTAAACCGGGTGAGTAAGGATAATTATTCTGTCACCTTTTTCCCAGGTACTATAATCTATCATTTTGGGATTCCATTGTTCATCATTTATATAGTTGCAATCGGCGTATGTTTTAGTCTTATTTAAAAAATTTGCTTCATATTCAAGTTCATATTCATCAAAGGTTCCTTTTAAAAAGTCTTTTTTTGTTCCATTTACTATAACAAATTCATTATTCTCAAATACAGAATTTTCATCATCACACTCATCAAAAAAATAAAAGTTTAAATAATTATATTCGTGACAATAAGATGAACCATGTGATGCTGTCCCAAGTATTTCAATTCCGTTTTCTCTTAACCAATTTAATTCTTTGTGTAAAAATTCTTTTGAATCTATATCGTATATAACTTGAATGGTTATAAGGTCGTTATGAAAACCAACTTCATGATCATATGTATTTTGCAAATGCTTTAAATAAGGCAGAACATTGTTATCCCGATGGCTTTTTAAGTCTTCGTTTATTAAGTAATATTTTGCCGTATGTAAAACATAATAGGACGTGGATATATTATGTTTTTTTTCAATTTTTGCCATTTCTATGGCACCATTAATATCATGATCAATATCATGCCGTAATCCTATAACTATTTTATTTCCATCAACAGTTTCATTGAAATCTTTTAAGGGAACACAAATAATTGAATCGGTATTAGCTAGTTTCGAAACAAATTCTACCTTATACATAGATT
>DAOVJU010000511.1 GCA_030632095.1 Chlorobiota bacterium | reverse complement strand
CAAGAACATAACAATTTAGCGTTCTTGAATTGTTAATAAATAATGAGGTTATTAACCAAATTTTCTATATTTCAGAGCCAAACCACGCAATGTCGGTTAACTGGTGCAAGCGTTTTTGCTTGTTCCTTTCTTAATTACTTCAAAACTACCGCCAGGGTTTTCAACTACTGGTCGGGGTTTTTCTTACAACCCAGCCAGCGGCTTTATGCCTTGGCAGTGGTTAGTTAATCAAATTAAGGTAGTTTGAAGCGTACACTATTTATATTAATTGATGACTTTTTCAAAAAAACGCAATAAACCAACAAAGTGGTTGAGCTTTACAGGATTTTTAATAATTTTGGTTCAAACCCAGATATGAAGTCCAAATGGTAAAGTTCACCGGCCAGGAAATAGTTGATCAACTTAAAAATGGCAATACAAATGTATTGAAAGTTATTTATGATGATTTTAATAAAATAACAAAGTTTATTACACAAAACTCAGGAGGTGAGGAAGATGCAAAAGATTTCTTTCACGAAGCCCTCATCATCTTATATGAGAAAATAGTAAACAATGAATTTGAATTAAAATCAAAATTAAGTACATACTTATATTCAGTTTGCAGAAATCTATGGTTGTATCATTTAAGAGATAATAAACCAATGATGTTCAACAATATAAGAGAAAGTAACGATGAAATAGATATCTATCAAAATGCATTTGAAGATGATGATCAGCCTGAAATAAACGAATACAAAATGAACATTATCATGCAGAAAATAAGTGAATTAAAAGAACCTTGTTATTCAATTTTAATGATGTTTTATTTTAAAAAGATGAGCTTTAAATTAATTGCAGAAAAACTTAACTATAAAACCGAAAAAGTAGTTAAAAACCAGAAATATCGTTGCATACAAAAGATAAAAAATGAATTGCCGAAGAATTTTTTCAGTATTGAGTAGCAAGTATCAAGTTGTTAGTAGTATGAAAATAGCAATTCAAATCTAAAAACACACAACTTGATACTAGATACTATGTACTTGATACTCTAAACCCCTAATACCTAATAAAATGAAAAACGATATAAATAAAATACAAGTCATTGAAAATTACCTGGATGGTGATATGACCGATGAGGAAATAAAAGATTTCGAAAAAGAATTAAATATAAATGAGAAGCTACGAAGGGAAGTAGATATCCAAAAAAATATTCGTAAAGCCTTTATGAATAAAGGAAAAGAGGAATTGAAGCAAAGCCTGAATGGATTTTACAAGAATTATAAAAAATCAGAAATCAGGAAGAAAAACCTGAGGATATTAATTCCTGTATTATCAGCAGCTGCTTCAGTTTTAATATTGATATTTGTATTTACCGGGAATAAAGATTTTACAGGACAGGATGATCAATACATCACCCTTGATTCTGCCGGAATACACAAAACACCGGAATATGCTGATTCATCTGTATATCAGCTAATTAATGATAATGATTCGATAGAAATAAAAGAAATTGAAAAAATGGTGAAAAATAATGATGACCATTTGAAATAAATGCAATTCATTAAAAAATTCACATTAAAAATTAAAAATCATGAAAACAAATTATTTAAAATTTAAAGCTGTTTATAACCTGGCTTTTAAGATTTTTACTTTAATTATATTACTTGCAGTTGTAAGTAGTTGTAAATCAAAAAAGGTTATTACTAAGGTTGACCGAAAAGAAATAAAGATACCATTTAATGATTTTCAGAGCGATAAAAAAGCTTTCAGGGCGGTTGGTATACAAACCAGCCCGGATATGAGTTTTGCCATTGAAATGGCCGGAAACGATGCAAGACAAAAACTTGCAGCACAAATAAACTCACTGGTAAAAAATGTATCTGAAGATTTCTCAGGACAGTTTGCTAAATCACAATATGGTGGTGTTGACCGGGATTTCTACGCTAAAATGGAAGCATTGGGATATAATATTGTTCAACAACGAATTAGTAATGCTATCGTAAAGGGAGAAAAAGTATTTGAAGTAAAAACAAAAAAACAAGGTATTGCTTACGAAGCCCATGTTGCTATAGAGTTGAACCGTGATGATTTCGAAAATGCATATGGAACAGGTGTTAAAAACATAATTGAAAATGAAGATAAAATGGAAACTGATTTTCGTTTACAGCAATTCAAAGATACTTTTGAAACGCAAATGGACGAGTTTGTAAAAAGCCAGGATGGAAACTAATTTAAGTGTAAAGTGTAAGTTCATAGTTCAAAATTGAAGTACATAGTTTGTTATACTTAATTAAATGTTAGCATTAATTAAAACAAGATGACACAAAAACTTACTTTTTACAATACAATTAGCAGGATATTATTTTTAATACTTACACCCGTATTTTTCAGGGTATTTAATTTTGCTTTTATTTGGCATTCATTATATTGGGGTGTTATAACCTTTGTTGTAATTATATGGATATTTTTTATACTAATTTCACCTTTATTAGGCCGAATAGGCTGTGGTTGGTTTTGTTTTATGGGGACGATACAAGATTTAAATTTTAAAAATTCATTATTTAGAATTAAGCAGAAAAAACCTATTTTATGGTTAAGATTTGTAATGCCTGTGGTATTTTTTGCATTATCAATAACATTTTTCTTTATTCACCTGAATAATGGTACAATCGAACACATCCGTTTTATTCCTAACTTTTTTGGTACAGATTTAAACAGACATTACCAGCACGTTTGGTTTTATGATACGTTTGGTGCAATCTTATTGGGTATATTATTAGAAAAACGATGGGCTTGTAAGAATTTATGTTTTATGGGTTCAATGTGCGCTATTGGTGCAGGATATTCAAGACTTCTGCCTGTTATAGATTCAAATAAATGTACTATATGTAAAAAATGTGAAACAGTCTGTTTGGTTAATATTCCAATTACTGATTATTTAACTTCTAAAAATGGTTTAGTTACAAATTCAGAATGTTTATTATGTGGAAAATGTATCGACATCTGTAATAAAAATGCAATAACAATAAAATTTGTTTGGAACAGAAAGAAATACTATCAATCGAATTAGTCTATTTAAAT
>DAOVJU010000116.1 GCA_030632095.1 Chlorobiota bacterium | reverse complement strand
GCTTTTTTATATTATTAAGTATTGTTTGGCTGCCTGGTTCAACACCAATTCCCAGTTCAACACATCCTGAAGCTTTCATTCGTTTTAGCAAATCTTCGTTGATTAAATCAACTCTGCAAGCTACCCTCCATTTCAATTTTATATTTTCTTTATCCATTAAATCACAAATTTCATATACCCTGCTTTTTTTTATGATAAATAAATCATCAGTAAACCCAAGGCTTTTTATATTATAATTTTCAATTAAATATTTTATTTCATCTATAACTCTTTGAGCAGAGTGCATCCTGATTTTTTTATTTTGAAATTGATGATAGCAGAATGTACATTTATATGGGCATCCTCTTGTAGTACTTATAAATCCTATAGGACTTGTTAATTTAGAACTTCGATTTTTAAAATATATTTCTTTTAAAGGAAATAAATGCCATGCAGGAAATGGTATTGAATCTAAATCTTGGATTAGTTCTCTTGGTTCTGTAATTATTATTTTATCATTTTTTATATAAGCAATTCCTTTCACATTAGAAAGGTTTCCTCTATTTTGTAAAGTTTCAATTAAATCAATAATTGTGATTTCGCCTTCACCCACAACCAGAAAATCAACGTTTATATTTTCTAATACTATTTTAGGAATGGTAGTGGCGATATTATTACCTAGTATGATTGGAACATCAGGGTAGATTTTCTTGATTTCGTCACAAAGAAATTTAACATAATTAAAACCTGTTATAATAGTACCAATACAGATAATTTCTGGATTATTGATTTTCAAGTATTCTATTACTTCTTTATTTGAATATTTATAGGCTTCTATATCTAAAAGAGAAACATTATATCCATTTTTTAACAAAACACCTCCAATATATGATAACCCGATATTGTGAACTACTGGTTTTCTCCCTGTAAGTAATGGACTAATTAATAATATATTCATAGTTTATTTATTAATCATTTTTTTAACAGCTTTATCGCTTATTTGTTTTTGTTTATACTAGCTCTTTCAAATGCATCAATAAAAGAAGCAGGGGTTGAATTAATAATTTCTACATTTTTCTTTTCAGCATATTCTTTGATAACAAAATAACTATAAAATGAATAATAAAATTTTAATAATACTTCATGCATTTTTCTGGTTCCTTTCCCCCTCTTATTCATTGGTTTTGCTACAGAAGTGTTTTCATCATAAAAGTGTTTTTGATTAATTAAAACCTGGTTTTTGTTATTAACCGATATTTCTTTTAACCATGAGTGGTCTGCCCCCAAAAGGTATATTTTTTTAAAACCCATATTAATAGTTAACATTAAAGAAGGAATTAATACATTATGTGGCCTTGGCATACCTAAATTCAGCTTAAACATTGTATGCATGAAAAAATTATAACCTTCAATGGGAGTTGCATTGAAGTATTTAATTAAAATATTATTATTATCTTCTACTTTCTTTTTCCATTCTTTAAATTTACGGGCACCGACAGGCATAAATAATATCATTTCCCAATTTACTTTTGTTGAAATAGTTTCAAATAAATGCCTGCTATTTTCTTTAAATTTTTCTTCTACGTCTTCAAGCCACAGTTCGGGGGCCGCTATTACTAAATATTGAGGCTGAAGTTTATCAAACATTTCTGTTTCAGGAAAAAAATTAACACCCATAAACGTTTTATGATTTAAAAATTCAGCGTTAGTACGACTTTCAGATAAAGAAGGCCCGTTCGCCAAAATTGTACATTCTAAATCATTTTTTCTTAATCCTTTAAATTTTCCAATAAAAAATCTGGATAAAAAAAGAATTTTAATTAATGATAATACGGATAAATAGAAATTTTCAATAAAAATCTGAAATTTATATTTGTGCATTATAAAAAACTATAAATAGTTCTGATAATAAGTATTTAAATATTCTTTAAGCGTTATTTTCCAATCCCTCATAACATTTAAACCTCTCAAATTAAGCTTTCTGTTTAAAAGCATTTCACTTGGGGGCCTTTCAGCAAAATACTCTTTACTAAAATATGCTGAGTTAACCTCATTAATTCTAATTGAACCCGATATCTCTAAAATGTTTACAATTTCTTTTGCAACTTCAAGCCGGCTAGTTTCACCATTACACACTAAATTATATAATCCCCAATATTTTTCCTCGATCAAAACTTTAACATTTTTAGCAAAATCGTGGGTATAAGTTGGTGTCCCTTCTTTATCATTAACAATAAATAATTCCTTTTTACCTTCTTTCAGTTGTTTCATTATTTTTTGAATGAATTTCTTATCTTTTTTAGGCCCTGCTCCCATCATCCATCCAGCTCTGCAAATCAGGTAAGTGTTTGCGTTGTCTTTAACAAAGAGTTCGCCGGCATATTTTGACCGGGCATAATGCCCTAATGGATTTGGTAAATCCCAATCATCATACACTTTTTTTGCTCCATCAAAAATACCTGCCGTACTTATATATAATATTGGTATATTCAATTCATTTGCTATGTAAACGGCATTTTCTACAGATATTGTATTGGTATTATACGTGTCCTCAACATTACGTTCACAATACTCCAGGTCTGTATATGCCCCTAAATGAAATAAATAATCAGATTTAAAATCAAGAACATCTTTTTTATATTTTTTATAATCCCTGAAATCCAGATATGAGAGCCAATCGTCATTTACATCAATATCTGTACATTTTAACGTATATGTTTCTTTAAATATCTTATAGAATGCTTCTCCAAGCATTCCTCCACATCCGGCAATGTATATTTTTTTCATCAGTAAATTTAAAATATGTATCCTTTTATTGTATAAAACATTGTTAAAGTTAAATATTTAGCTTTTGCTTTATGACTTAGCAATATAAATTTAAAACTAATAATTAACGAGGCAGAAAATTTAACTAAATATTCTAAAAATTTAAGAATCCTTAGTATATATGATTCTGATTTAAGCCTTATTTTTTCAGAATAGCCTATGCTTTTACTTATTTCAATAACACTTTCATGAGTTAATCTACTTTCAGGTATTATATGATACACCAATATTTCCGGATTATAAAATATAATTTCTTTGCCCTTTTTAAGTTTAAGAAATACAAATTTTTCATCACCCCTGTAGGTTATATCTTCATTAAAAGTACCATATTTAGAAAACATTGACTCCCTGAATATCATATTACACCCTACTGGATATTTTTTTGTGAATTTTTTTGAAATATCACCCTGATCAAGTTTTGCAACCAAACCCCATAAATATTTCGACATCCAGACTGGTTCATTATTATCCGGGTAAATTGGTATAACCTTACCACCTGCAGCTGCAATGTCAGTATTCTTATCAAAAGTCTCTATTATGCTTTTAATATAATTGTTATCTGCAACAGCATCATCATCAATAAATGAAATTATATCATTAATTGATTCTTTTATCCCCCTATTTCTTGCAACAGACAAACCTGGTTTTGATTCAAAAAAGTAATTGATATTTGAAGTTTGATGTTTGTTAATGTATGTTAAGCAAACTTTTTCAGTATTATCATTACTATTATTATTAATAATTACGATTTCATAATGCTCGTACGATAATGATTGTTTATTAAGACTTTCAAGGGTTTTACTAATGTGATTTTCATTATTATATGTACAAACAATTACAGAGACCTTAATCATCTTACAAATTTTTTAATAATGTATTAATACTCACCTTATCTCTAATTATCTCACCAATTTCACTTACACTAATCCGGTCTTGTTTCATACTATCCCGGTAACGCAATGTTACAGTATTATCTTCCATACTTTGATGATCAATAGTAACACAAAATGGTGTTCCTATTGCATCCTGACGACGATAGCGTCTGCCAATTGAATCTTTTTCTTCATATTGGCAATTAAATTCCAGTTTAAGGTTATTCATTATCTCCCGCGCTTTTTCAGGCAATCCATCTTTTTTTATCAATGGTAATACAGCTAATTTTACCGGTGCTAATTGCGGTGGGATTTTCAATACAACCCGCTCTGTTCCATCTTCCAGCTTTTCTTCAGTATATGCATTTGAGATTATTGCCAGAAACATGCGGTCTAAACCTATGGAAGTTTCAACTACATAAGGCACATAACTTTTATTTGTTTCATTATCAAAATATTGTAATTTTTTACCTGAATGTTCCTGGTGTTGCACCAAATCAAAATCTGTTCTTGAATGAATCCCTTCTAGTTCCTTAAATCCAATAGGAAAGTCAAATTCTATATCTGTTGCAGCATTAGCATAATGTGCCAGATTATCATGATCATGGTATCTAAATTTGTTATCTTCAATACCAAGTGCTTTATGCCATTTCATTCTGGCTCCTTTCCAATATTCAAACCATTTCATCTCTTCTCCCGGGCGTATAAAGAACTGCATTTCCATTTGCTCAAATTCCCGCATTCTAAAAATAAACTGGCGGGCCACTATTTCGTTTCTGAAAGCTTTTCCTATCTGCGCAATTCCAAAAGGGACTTTCATTCTACCTGACTTTTGAACATTTAAATAATTCACAAATATTCCCTGGGCGGTTTCAGGACGCAGGTAAATGGTATTTGCACCTTCACTTATTGAACCTATCTGTGTACTGAACATTAGGTTAAACTGGCGGACATCAGTCCAGCTTTTTGAACCTGAAAATGGACAGGCAATTTCCGAATCCAGAATAATTTGCTTCATTTCTTTCAGGTCATCATTTTCCAGAGCAAATATAAACCGCTTATTAGTTTCATCGATCTTTTTTTGATTTGCTAAAACCCTCGGATTGGTATTTCTGAACTGTTCCTCGTTAAAATCTTCACCAAACCGTTTTTTAGCTTTTACAATTTCCTTTTCAATCTTCCCTTCAATTTTTTGCATATATTCCTCAATCAGAACATCTGCCCTGTAACGTTTCTTTGAATCTTTATTGTCAATCAATGGATCATTAAACGCTCCAACATGGCCGGAAGCTTTCCATATTTCAGGATGCATAAAAATTGCCGAATCAATTCCTACAATATTTTCATTTAAACGCACCATTGCATTCCACCAATATTCCTTAATATTATTTTTTAGTTCTGCACCATACTGGCCATAATCATAAACAGCACTTAATCCGTCATATATTTCACTTGATGGGAAAATGAAACCATATTCTTTTGAATGAGCTATAATCTTTTTAAAAATATCATCTGGCACCATATTATTTTCTTTCTAATGCTATTCGTTAAATCAATTATTTATTTGTTTCCGTGGCTTAATTTTACAAACGAACTATTTTGGCCTTTTGCAATAAGCAATTTGGTTAATGTTAATTCGCTATGTTTAATACTATCAAGAAATTAACTCGCAAAAATAAACGAATTTATTCTCTTTTCAAGTTTATGTTGCTGTTTTTTCCTAAACCGCTAAAGTAAAGCACTTTGTAAATAGTGTCCGCAAGAAAACTAACTATATTTTGAAATAACAAGCAACAAATTACAAATATCAAATAAGTTTCAATTTTCAAAATACTAAATATCAAACAGTTTAGAGAATTGAGTTTTGTGGTTTGTGATTTTTTTGAAATTTGCTTTTTGAAATTTGGAGTTTTCTTGCAAAGACTAAATACTTTCTATCTTTGATAAAAATTTAGCAGAATGATACATAAGGTTGATTTTCTTGTAATTGGATCTGGTATTGCAGGTTTAAGTTACTCACTTAAAGTAGCAGATCACGGAACGGTAGCCATTTTAACCAAAACAGATATTGATGAAACAACTACCCGTTATGCGCAGGGTGGAATTGCATCGGTTACTTACGAGCCAGATTCGTTTGAAAAACATATTGCCGATACTATAGATGCAGGAGACGGACTTTGCGATGAAAACATAGTTAGAAAAGTAGTTACTGAAGCACCAGGACAAATTAAAGAATTGATAAAATGGGGATCGCATTTTGACAAAGACAAAAAAGGTGATTACGACCTGGCAAAAGAAGGAGGCCATTCTGAACACAGAATTTTACATCATAAAGACAATACCGGGTATGAAATACAGAGAGCATTGTCGGAAAAATCAAAAGCTCATCCTAATATTAAATTTTATAAAGACTATTTTACAATCGATCTTATTACCCAACACCATTTAGGTGAGAAAATTGCACGTAAATCAAAAAATATTGAATGTTATGGTGCTTATGTGCTAAATACCAAAACGAACGAAGTTGATACTTTTTTATCAAAAAAAATTTTAATGGCTACCGGTGGAATAGGAACCATTTACCATGTAACAACAAATCCAACAATTGCTACCGGCGATGGCATTGCCATGGTATACAGGGCAAAGGGCATAATTGAGAATATGGAATTTGTTCAGTTTCACCCAACTTCACTATATGAACCTGGTGTAAGACCTTCATTTTTAATTACTGAAGCATTGCGTGGTTTTGGTGCAATTCTTAAAACCACTGATGGAAAAGAATTTATGTATAAATACGATAAACGGGAATCATTGGCTCCCAGGGATATTGTAGCAAGAGCAATTGACAATGAAATGAAAAATAAAGGTGACGATTATGTTTATCTTGATTGCACACATTTAGATCCTGAAGAATTAAAATCTCATTTCCCAAATATTAATGCAAAATGTTTATCACTGGGAATAGATTTTACAAAAGATAAAATTCCGGTTACTCCTGCAGCACATTATTTATGTGGCGGAATAAAGGTAGATGAATACGGAAGAACAACAATTAAAAATATTTACGCTGCAGGAGAAAATGCTTCAACAGGAATGCATGGAGCAAACAGGTTGGCTTCAAATTCATTAATTGAAGCTATTGTTTTTGCAGATGTCGCTGCAAAATCATCAATTAAAACACTTGACAATTCAGCATTTAAAAGTAATATTCCCTGTTGGGATGATGAAGGAACTTCATTAACTGAAGAAATGGTTTTAATTACGCAAAGCTTAAAAGAAGTACGGCAGATCATGACAAGTTATGTTGGTATTGTTCGTTCAAATTTGCGTCTAAAACGAGCACTTGACCGACTTGTAATTATACACCGTGAAACCGAAGATCTTTATAAAAGGTCTATATTATCGATTAAAATATGCGAACTTAGAAATACAATTAACAATACCTATTTAATTATCAAAATGGCAATGCAGCGTAAAGAAAGCAGGGGCCTTCATTATAATATTGACTATCCAATGAAAAATATTATGTAATAAATTCATATCTCAGTAATTTTAACATTCTTAGTAAAATAAACGCATAATGACATGTTTGAAATAGTTGACTGGAATATTGGATTAATGGAATAATGAAAAGTATAATCGTCAGATTTTCAGAGATTTCCAATACCCCATCATTCCAACATTCCATTTCAATATAAATGAATTTAAAATTTAATCTGCGATTTACTATAGTAAAATCATACATAATACTGAGTTCAGAAATTGTATAGCATTCTTAAAATTAATACCTTCGCAAACTATTGTTTAACCAGCAATCTCATATTAAAAATAAGAAAACTACTGTATTATGAAAAAGACTCATCTACTTAATTTTATCTTGATTGTATTATTTTTTATATCAACTAATTTAGTTGCACAAAAAGAAAATTGGTGCGGACAGGCTGAAGCTCAAAAAAAATTATACCTTGAAGATCCATCTCTTTTGGAACAAAAAGCTAAACATGAAGAATTTGTCAGGGAATTTCTAAAGACATACGATCGTAATACTAAAGACACTTATGTGATCCCTGTTGTTATTCATGTTTTACACGACTATGGCCCTGAAAACATTTCCAAAGAAACTGTTGATGCAATGATAGATCAACTAAATGCTGATTTTACAGGAACCAATGATGATATTGATGATGTAATACCTGAATTTGAAGATATTATAGGGAATACAAATTTAGTATTCCGGTTAGCAAAAATTGATCCTGATGGAAACTGCACTGATGGAATTGATCGTCACCATACACCAAATGTTTATAATATTGAATCTGGTTCAACACTTCCTCATACAACTGTTCCAAATTGGAACCCTACAAAATATTTAAATATATGGACAGTTCATGAAATTGCCGGAGGTGTTTTAGCATGGTCATATATCCCACCTGTTTATTCCTATTTAGACGGCATTGTATCAGAATATAGTAATATTGGTACTCCTGGAGAAATGCGTCATACAATTTCTCATGAAACAGGCCATTGGCTAAGTTTATGGCATCCCTGGGCAGATAATTCAAATAGCCCTGGGTTAGCTGTAAACTGCAATTATGATGATTTAGTAGATGACACACCAAATACAATTGGAATTGCCTGGCATTGTAATCTTTATCAAAATTCCTGCGGGTCACTTGATAATGTTCAAAACATTATGGACTATACCACATGTGATCATATGTTTACACAAGGACAGGCCAATAGAATGATTGCATTATTAAACAGTTCAACAAACGGAAGGAATAATCTTTGGACAGCATCTAATTTAATTGCTACCGGGACAAATGACGGGTATAATGGCGATCCATGTGCCCCAATTGCAGAATTTACATTTGACAATGAGACAATATGCGAGGGAAACACTGCTATTTTTACTGATATGTCATGGAATGGAGAAGTTACAGTTTATAACTGGACATTTGAAGGAGGTAACCCTGCTACATCTGATGTTGCAACTGTTGAAGTAACT
>DAOVJU010000558.1 GCA_030632095.1 Chlorobiota bacterium | reverse complement strand
TTGGAGGAAATATGATTGCCATTGCTGATAACGATTTAAATATTGCTTATCATAATCCATCATTGTTAAAACCAACAATGAATAATCATTTTGTATTGAATTATGTAAATTATTTTACCGATATAAATTATGGGTATGTAAGTTATTCAAGGTCTTATGAAAACATTGGTAGTTTTGCTGCAGGAATTCATTATATTAATTACGGTACATTTGACAGGGCAGATGAAGTTGGAAATTTAACCGGTAAATTTCATGCATCTGAATATGCATTTAATTTAATGTATTCAAAATCTATTGATAGTTCTTTTTCGTATGGAATAAATTTAAAACCTGTGATTTCTATCTTAGATGTATACAAATCATATGGTTTATTAGCTGATGCCGGGTTAAGCTATGTAAGTGATGACCAATTGTTTGCAGGTGCAATTGTTGTAAAAAACATTGGATCGCAGATAAAACCGTATAGAGAGAAACATTATGAGCCAATACCCTTTGAAATTCAAGCAGGTTTATCAAAAAAATTGGCACATGCACCGTTCCGGTTATCATTGGTTGTAGAACACCTTGAAAAATACGACCTGAGTTATGATAAACCAGAAGAGAATATTAATGATTTATTTAATGACGAAAATCCGGAAAAGAATAATTTTGTTAAAGAACATGCAGATAAAATAATGAGACATGTTGTTTTTGGTGTTGAAATTATACCAATGCCCAATTTCCATGTAAATTTAGGTTATAATTACAGGAGGCGACAGGAATTAAAAATTGATTCAAGAAGTTATACAGTTGGGTTAAGCTGGGGGTTTGGCATTAAAATATCAAAGTTTCATATTAGTTATGGCCGGGCAACATATCATTTAGCCGGAGCAAGCAATCATTTTTCTTTAAGTACCAATTTCTCTGAGTTTTATCGAAAAATGTAAAATTAAGAAGACCATAGAATAAAGTATTGTGGCTAAAGTGAAGGAAGTATAAATTTGAAATGAGCAATGGAATGTTGGATTAGTGGAGTAATGGAAAGGAGAAATTCATGTTTTCCATTATTCCAGTTATCCATCATTCCAAATCAATATATTGATAATTAGAGTGATAATTAATAGAAAACTACAATATATTGTATGAGAGCCAATAGGAAAAATACTTCTCTTTTTAATCATTTATCAAATCATTTTTATAGTATTTTTACGAACCATAATTTAATCAACCAGAAATATACATGGTTAAAAATATTAGAAATGTTATTATTGCTATTGACGGCCATTCTTCATGTGGTAAAAGTACTGTAGCAAAACAATTAGCAGAAAAGCTTGATTTCATTTATGTTGATAGCGGAGCAATGTACAGAGCTGTAACGTATTATTGCCTGCAAAATAATATTATCAGTCAAAATAGAATAAATCATCAATTGCTTATACAAGAATTGGAAATGATTAATATAGAGTTTATTAAAGATCAAAGTTTAGACAAGTACTTAACTATTTTAAATGGAGAAATTATTGAAGAAGAAATAAGAAAGATAAAAGTATCTGAATTTGTCAGCCAGGTAAGTAAAATTAGAGAGGTTCGTGAAAAAATGGTTAATTTACAACGTGAAGTGGCTAAAAACAATTCGATTGTTATGGATGGGAGGGATATAGGTACAATAGTATTTCCAAATGCAGATCTGAAAATTTTCATGACTGCTGACACGAAAATCCGTGCAGAAAGACGATATAAAGAGTTGCTGAATAAAGGTCATAAAATAAGTTTAGAGGAAGTTGAAAGAAATATTACAGAACGGGATGAAATTGACCAGTCGAGAGAAATAAGCCCCTTGAAAAAAGCTGATGATGCCATTGTTCTGGATAATAGTTTTCTAAATCACGAAGAACAATTGAGTTGGGCACTGAAGAAAGTCAGTGAAATATTAGCAAATAATTAAAAATGAATGTTGAAATAGATAAAAAATCAGGATTTTGTTTTGGAGTGGTTTATGCCATTCAAATGGCTGAAGAAAATTTAAAAAATCAGGATAAACTTTATTGTTTAGGGGATATTGTCCATAATAATGTAGAAGTAGAAAGATTGAAAAAAACTGGATTAACTACAATTAATCATGAACAATTTAAAAATTTAAAAAACTGTAAAGTATTAATAAGAGCTCATGGCGAACCACCTGAAACTTATCAAATTGCTTTTGAAAATAATATTGAACTGATTGATGCATCATGCCCTGTAGTGTTAAAACTACAGAATAAAATTCAGGATGGATATAAAAAGGGTAAAGAAGTTAATGCCCAGGTAATTATTTATGGAAAACAAGGCCATGCTGAAGTGAATGGTTTGGTTGGCCAAACAGCAGGTAAAGCAATAGTAATAAATTCAATACAAGAAATTAGCAAAATTGATTTTGCACGGCCAATCAGAATTTATTCCCAAACAACACAAAGTAAAGATAAATTTGAGGCTATCCGGAAAGAAATAAAAAGCAAGGCTATAGTAAATGTTGATAATAAAAATGATGATGTTATTGCTTT
>DAOVJU010000405.1 GCA_030632095.1 Chlorobiota bacterium | reverse complement strand
GAAAAATACAAACAAAAAACTATATACAAATTTTCGATTGTTAATGATAGAGAATAATATACATAGCATTTTTAAAGAAAAGTTTGATACAAAACCATTATTAGCAAAATCACCCGGAAGAATAAATCTTATTGGCGAGCATACGGATTATAACGATGGTTTTGTACTTCCTGCAGCTATTGATAAATACATTTACTTCGCAATTGCAAAAAACGATACCGACACTTGTAATGTGTACTCGTATGATTTCCGGGAATTCGTTTCGTTTCCAATAACACAAAAAGAAAAAATTAATAAGGGCTGGGCGAATTATTTAATTGGGATAATAAACGAATTTCAAAAACATGGAAAAGAAATTAAGGGTTTCGATCTTGTTTTTGGCGGAAATATTCCTATTGGTGCCGGATTATCATCATCAGCCGCATTAGAAACCGGACTTGCATTTGTACTAAATCTTATTTTTGATTTAAATCTTGATACATTAGAACTTATTAAGCTTTCTCAAAAGGCGGACAATAATTTCGTTGGTGTAAATTGTGGAATAATGGATCAATTCGCTGCAATGAAAGGGAAAAGCAATCATGTTATTAAATTAGATTGCAGAAATTTGGAATATGAATATTTGCCCTTTGAAGCAAAAGATTATCAATTATTGCTTTGTAATAGTAATGTTAAACATAATCTTGTTTCATCAGAATACAACAAAAGAAGAAAGCAATGCGAAGAAGGTGTTAAAATTCTAAGTAATAAATATCAGGGAATTAAAAAATTAAGAGATGTTACACTTGAAAATCTAATAAGCTGTAAAGAAGAATTAGGCATTGATGTTTTTAATAAATGCTCGTATGTTGTTGAAGAAAATCAACGTCTCCTGAATGCATGTAATGAATTAAAAAGCAATGATCTAACTTCTTTTGGTGAATTAATGTATCAAACTCACAAAGGACTCAGAGAAAAATACGAAGTTAGCTGTAAAGAACTTGACTTTCTGGTTGACTTAACAAAGAATTTTCCTGAAATACCCGGTTCAAGAATGATGGGTGGCGGGTTTGGCGGTTGCTCAATAAATCTGATAAGAAAAGATTTTAAACAAAAATTTATTCAATTAACTTTGAAAGAATATAAAGCCAAATTCGGTATTGATGCTGAATTCTATGATATAAACATTGTTGATGGGACAGGAATTGTTGAATAGAATTAAGATACTAACAGATCACAAATCACTATTCACTCATCTTATATGCCACAACCCTATTATCTTGTTTTGTGCAACACATGACCCAAACGAATAAGTAAATATAAAATGCGTAATGTGTTTTTCTCGCTGATTCACGCAGATGTTATACGCAGATAATAATCGCAGATTTTTTATAAATTATTTACAATCCGGACAATGGAGTTTTTCAATGTTGATGTATTGAAATTTATTAACAATCCTAGTTTCTTATTAGAAAGCTTTAAGTATGTTAATAGTTGTTTATGGTGAACATCAAGCAATGATTCTACAGATTTTATCTCAACTATCACAAGTTCATTAACAAGTAAATCTAGCCTGAAGCCAACATCAAACTTAATTTCTTTATAACACATTGGGATGCCAACCTGCCGTTTAACATCATAACCTAATTGCTCCAACTCATAAAATAATGCTGTTTCATATACGCTTTCAAGTAATCCAGGACCTAACTCATTATAAATCTTAAAAGTAGCACCTCTAATGTCATATGATATATCGTTTTCTTTCATCTGTGCTAATTTGCGAATAAATTTGCGAAAATCTGCGAGAAATATTGAAATAGATTTAGATGTTTTATTTTCAAAGACAACCAGAAAAGATTTTTTTTATTTTTTTTATTAAAATGCAGCAAATATCCATTGCATGACCCAAATCAACTATATCTAATATGCAAATATCTTATTAATCAGATACTTATAAAAATAAGAGTTCTAACGTGCACAAGACAGGAGAGCGCAAGTTGCTATTCACTAATCTTATATGCCACAACCCTATTATCATAGAAAGTCGGTATAATAAGTAATTTTTTTTCTTTAATAAATTCAAAATCTGCTGTAAACTCTCCCCTGTTTTCGGTATGCAGGATAAGTTGTATTTCACCATTCAGCTTGAGTTTAGATATAAACTGATATTTTGCTGGATTTAACATATTAAACTGGTCGAAATTGCTTATATAAAGACATTTTCTTTTCGGATCGTATAATACTGATTCTGATGTTACAAATTCGGCCTTTGTTTCCCATGCTTTTGCCATGTTCTAATTGATCAATGATCAAAGAAGGTTCTGTCTTGTTATTTATAAAAACTCTCGCATGATTATCTTTAATTTAGAGGGTTCAAATCCTGAATGAAATTGGCCTCTACCCAATAAATAGATGCGTTTCCGTTTTGTGGTTTATTAAAATTATCAAGTAATAATCTATATGTAATATCAGCTCCATTAATAACTTCCGGGTTAGTTTTTGATGCCATAAAAAAGAAGTATTTGCCATCGGGTGATATGTATGGGCTCCATTCACTTCCAACCGGATTATTGATATTACTGCCCATATTGATTGGTTCGCTCCAATTATCATCTTCATCCCTAAAGACAATATAATAATCTACACCTCCGTATGTATCATCCATACCTAAAGCAGGAACTATAATGAAGCTTTCATCGGGTGAAATGTACGCATTAAAGCGATTCGTACCGCAATTAACGTTAGTACCAAGTTTTTCCGGTTCCTGGTAAACCCCATCATTTAACCTTGACCTGAAAATATAATTTTTACCATCACATGCATCATTCCTGGTGAAATATAAAGTTCCTTCTTTTGTAACCGATGGAAAAAACTCAGCATTTTCAGTACATATTGGTTCACCGAGGTTTCTTGCATCGCTCCAGTTATCGTCAATTCTGTCAACAACCCATATATCTTCATTACCCTTGGTTTCTTCGTTGCTTTTAGGCTTGTTTGATAGAAAGAAAAGCTGCTTACCATCGTGTGAAATACAAGGTTCATAATACATGTATTGAAAATCATCAATAAAAGAAACTGGTGCAGGTTCCGTCCATTTTCCATCAATTTGTTTTGTACAGAAAATTAAATTGTAGCCTAGTGCAGATATACAAAAATATATTTCATTTCCATCGGGCATAATAGCCATATCTCTTGTATACATTGAAGTTGATACAATTTCCGGAGCAAATAGCTGAGGAACTGAATCGGGTGGTATTTGGCCTAAATAAGGTCCATATAATTCAGGGAAACCAATTTTACTATCATGTTTATCATAACACGAAAAAAAAGCAATACTAATAATAATTAATATACTAAAAAGTCTAATTTTTCTCATAATTTTTTTTTGTTAAAAGTTTGGGGCAAGTTAAGACAATTATTAAACAAAAACAAACAACACGCTAGATATCAATGCATTAATCAATTATTTAAACAAATATCCAGTTCAAAACTGTCCTGTTAACGGACACTTTTGTTCAGTTTTATCCATTGTAAGCAAGATTACTAAGAATGAAATGTAGCTTAAAAAACTCTTCAATACGTTTTTCTTTATTTCCTGCTGCTTCAATAATTGCTGGCTTTTTTATGATTTGAGGCATAGAATTATAATTTGAGATTATTAACCTGAGTTCGATATAAAATTATATTTATTCCCTAAAGGGAACAGCCCACGCGGGATGGATTTCCCCTTTAGGGGTTAGGGGCAGTAAAGGGATGCGTTAAAATAAGCTTGACTTGACACTAGTTTTAGTAAATTACTTTATCATGTATTAAGAATTACAGTTAAAATTGTACTTTATAATTTAGAACAGGTATCAGCCCAACCATATATATTTCTTTAAGCTTATTGCTTTCCGGGTCGAAATAGCTGTCCCAAATATTGGCCCTGTTTGTTAAGTTCTGGATATCTACTGAAATTATCCATGTCCAGGTTGGATTATTTTTTCTGTAGCTAAATCCAATATCAATCCTAAAATAATCGTGTGCACTTTCTTTAAAAGCATTATTGTATAAATAAACTGTACTTCCTTCATTTATAGATTCCTGCACATCAATTGGAATTACCCTATACCCGCCACGCCAGACAATCCTTACATTTGAATTTATTATATT
>DAOVJU010000340.1 GCA_030632095.1 Chlorobiota bacterium | reverse complement strand
GAACTCCAAAAGCCGCCCCGTATTTTCTAGCATTTAAGTCCATCATCGCCCACTTAGCAATCATCGGCTCCCCATCAATTCTGGAAATCTCATCCCACTGGAAGTTAAGAAGCTCATTTTGAATTTCTGCCTTTAAACCAGTCTGGTCTTTTAATCCCTTTTCATAGGTCTGCTCAACTTTAACTTTGAATTCATCAATTTTTTTTTCAAAAGGTTTTAGAATATTGTCAAGATTTGTACGATTCTGTTCTGTGAATTTCCGGGTTTTTTCGTCAAGTATTTCATTTGCCAGGTTTTTAAACGCTATTGTAAATTTTTCCTGAATTTTTTCTATTTCATTTTTTTGCTGAAGCAATTTTTCATTCAGATTTTTTAATTCGGTTTGGCTTTGTGCAAGCTTTTGGGTTAATTCAATATTTGTATTTCTTTCAAGTTTAACATCACTTTTTAGTTCATCATTGTTTTTAGTATAGAATTGAATTTTTTCATTAAGCGATTCAATAGTATTACCTGATCGTATTATTTTATTTTCAAGCGTATTTATATCCTGGTTTACTTTTTTAATAAATTTTGCAGATTTTTTCTTTGTTAGTGACCATATTATAAATCCACCAATTATAATTCCTACTATTGAATAAATAAATTCCATATATGAAAAATTAAATAATTAAAACATATAAAATTAATATAGTATTATTTCATTTATTAAGAATTTTCAATTTTTTTGTATTATGATTTTAAAATATAGTGTAAAATTGAATTTATTTAATACAAAAAGATAAATATGAAGTTGGTACGAAACATTTTTTTCATATTACTAAGTTTAATTATTCCAACATATAAAGTATATTCTGATTCTTTAAATGAAAAACATTTTCGGATTTCTAAAATTTCAATAGAAGGAAATAAACAAACAAAGGAATTCATTATTAAACGGGAGATTACATTTAATATTGGAGATTCATTAAGCGAAAGCGAATTACAATTCCAAATAGAAAAAAGTAAACAGAATTTGCTTAAAACATCTTTATTTAATTATGTAACAATTGATAGCAAGTATAATTCTTTACAAGAAGCAGAAATAAATGTTTTGGTAGAAGAAAGATGGTACACATTTCCTTCTTTTACTTTAGACTATGTGGAAAGGAATTTCAGTGAGTGGTTGAAACAAGGAGACATAGCCAGAACAAATTATGGTGGGGCAATTGTAAGACATAATTTCAGGGGCAGGAATGAAAAAGTGAAATTCTCCATATTACTTGGATATACTAAAAAGTTTTCCCTGTCATATAATAACATTATTTTTGGAGATAAAAAACAACATTATTTCGGTGGAGAAATTGCTTTGCTCAGAGATGATGAACTTACTTATAAAACGGAAAATAATAAACCCGTCAGGTATAAAAACGAAAATCGTCATATATTAGAAAGAAGGAAAGCCACCATTAACTATAGTTATCGGCCAAAATTTTATAATAAGCACAAAGTATATTTAAATTATTACCAGTATTTTGTTGATGATACAATTTCGATACTTAATGATAATTTTTTTAGTTCATCATTAAACAGGTTCGACCAAATTACATTACATTATATTTTTACACAAGACAAACGAGATAGCAAGGCATATCCGCTTCGTGGGCATAAATTTGAATTATTTTTTGAACAAACTTCAGGTATTAGCGATAAATTCAGTTTAACATACATTAAACCCAAGTTTAAGTATCATAAAGAATTAAGTAAGCGGTTTTATTATGCTTCAGGCGTTACAGCTAAAGTCTCCAGAATTAGCAGTAATTCATATTATAATATGAGGGCACTGGGTTACGATGATAATCTTAAAGGCTATGAACCGTTTATTATTGATGGCCAACATTTTCTGTTAGTCAATAACCTGTTTAAAACAGTGGTTCTGCCAACCCGGATTACTGAAATTAGCTTCCTCCCGGTAAAAAAATTCAATAAAATACATTATGCAATTTATTTGAATGTATATTTTGATATAGGGTATGTTAAGAATAAATATGCATTACCAGTTAATACCCTGGATAATGCTTTTTTGTATAGTTATGGATTAGGATTTGATTTGGTAACTTATTATGATAAAGTATTCCGGGTTGAGTATTCAATTAACAGGAATGCAGTAAAAGGATTGTATATCCATTTAAAAGCTCCTATATGATTAACCCCCGGTTGTTAATAATGTGTTGTGGTTTGAAACCCTTGTAGGGTTGTTACCAGGCTACTGTTCATAAGGTCGTTACTCTAAATTTGGTAATTAATTGTACATTTTAAATCAAGACTATTTTTATTCAAATTCCTAATTTTATTAACTTTAAGATTAATATTTGATTTTTTTTTATTATAAATGAATTTTAGAATTGAAAAATTTGATATTGGTAATTTATCATTAATTAAAGATTTACCACCTGTAGACTGGAATTTCGATATTATCAATTTTATTCAAAAGCATTTTAACCAAACTTATTTTCATGCATTTTCTATTAATTACAAAAATCAAGTCATTGGTTTTGGAAATGTTTTTTTGTTTGAGAAAGTTAGTTGGTTAGGTAATATTATTATTGATGAGAATTACAGGAATAAAGGATTAGGAACTAAAATTACCAGTCATTTAATTGATTTCTCTATATCAAAAGGAGCGAATTCACTCATATTAATAGCTACTGATCAAGGTACACCTCTTTATAAGAAACTTGGTTTTGAAATTGATTCTGACTATAAGTTTTTTATAAAGTTAAACACTAAAGTAACATCAAATACTTTGCAATTGAGAAAAGTTAAAGACAATGAGTTAAGTGATATTATATCTATGGATTTTAAAATAACCGCAGAGAACAGAAGTAAATTATTGAAGATTTACCAAAATTCGATTTATGCAATTGCTGATGATCAAGAAATAAAAGGATATTATATATCGGACCTTGGTAATGGGTTTATAGCCTCAACTGATAGATCTACAGGTGTTAAGTTATTAAAAAAACTTGCCACTAATAAATCTAATATTGTAATTCCTGAAAGAAATGAATTAGCTTTAAAAACCGTAATTGATATTGGTTTCGAATTTCATCATAAAGCACCAAGAATGTGTTTTGGAAGAAAGATAAATTGGAAACCCGGAGATATTTTTAGCAGAGGGACAGGATATTGTGGGTAATAATTCATTACTTTTATTGTTGTATTAATTTTAATTAGCCAGTGAAGCTTAATGCATTATTTCGAGAGAATTTACGTATTTCTTTACAATCCATTAAATCCAATTTGTTAAGATCAATATTAACGATATTGATTATTTCAATTGGCATTATGGCGCTAGTAGGGATTTTAACTGCAATTGAATCTATAAAAACTTCTATTAACGAAGAATTTGCAAGCATGGGTGCAAATACTTTTAATATAACCAGCAGAGGAATGCATGTTCATGTTGGGAAAAACAGGTATCGAACTAAAAATCATGCTTACATTTCTTATTACGAAGCTAAAAGATTCAAAGATGAATTTCTGTTTCCTGCATCAATTTCCATTTCCACCTATGCATCAGGAATTGCTACAATAAAATATGAATCGCTTAAAACAAATCCCAATGTTAACGTCAGGGGTGTTGATGAAAATTATTTACAGTCAGCAGGTTATGATATACAAAAAGGCAGAAATTTTTCAATATATGAAATAGAACATAATAGAAGTTTAGTAATAATTGGTAATGAAATAGCCAGTATATTATTTGGTAATGATATTGATCCTATAGATGAAATAATTACAATTGGTAATGGTAAATTCAAGATAATTGGTGTTTTACAAGAGAAAGGTAGCAGTATGGGAATGAGTGGTGATAAAATTTGTCTTTTACCTGTAACAACTGTAAGACAATACTATTCCAGGCCAAATATGTCATTTACGATCAGTGTAATGCCAAATGATAGCAAATTACTGGATATTGCAATAAGTGAAGCTGAAGGGTTTTTCAGAATAGTTCGGAATTTGTATCCCATTGATGAAACTGATTTTAATATTACCAAAAGTGATAACCTGGTAAATATTTTATTGGAAAATATAAAATACGTAAGCATGGCAGCAACCATTATAGGGATTATTACGCTTTTTGGAGCTGCAGTAGGATTAATGAATATTATGCTGGTTTCAGTTTCGGAACGTACAAGGGAAATTGGTATCCGTAAAGCCCTGGGAGCAAACTCAAGGATAATAAAACAACAATTCCTGTTTGAGGCAATACTAATTGGTCAATTAGGAGGTTTATTCGGAATTATCCTGGGGATATTAATTGGTAATTTAATTAGCGTGGTAACAGGTGGGCAGTTTGTTATTCCCTGGCTTTGGATTATTACAGGTGTTGCACTATGTTTATTGGTTAGCCTGTTATCAGGATTAATTCCAGCAATAAAAGCATCGCGCCTTGATCCAATAATTGCACTTCATTACGAATAAAAAAAGGGCCTAAGACCCTTTTTTTATTATTAACCTGAGTTCGATATAAAATTATTATACAGCTTTTCGAGGTTTTTCAGAGGCAACACAGATTTTTGCAGAACTAACGGGTTAATTCAAGAAAATATGGGGAAGCATATGGAAAACCTCGAAAAGCCCAAAGGGAAACCAAATAGAGGGCAATCTTCTTAGAATAAAATGTTTTAAAATAACTCGTTATT
>DAOVJU010000077.1 GCA_030632095.1 Chlorobiota bacterium | reverse complement strand
TAAAAGAAATTAGTTAAAATTGCATATGAAAAATTAAGATGAAAAACTGTCCGTTTAAAACAGGAACAGGTGTCCGCTTAAAACGGGAATGGGTGTCCGCTTAAGTCAGGAATGGGTGTCCGCAATCACAGGAATACGCACCTGAACTAGTTTCCTCTGTAATAAGAACAGGATTATCTAGTTCAAGGGTGTTTTTGTCTTGTAAACAAAATAGGATAAGCTTAACGTCTGCAGAATTAAGATAATCTTCCTTCAATTTGTCAAATTCAATCTCAGAAAGTCTATTCTTTTGAGAACCATAACACAAACTATTTTCTAATTGGTTGAAAAACTTTTGATTAGGAAGTAAATCTTGAGTTTTATATTGTATATTCTTTGCTTTTAAAAACTCTAATTTCTCAATTATTAATCCTTTTGCTACTCGTTTTGATTCTTCTATTACTTTATCGAGAATAATAATTTCACCAGAATCAATTTTGTTCTTAATCAAACTTTTTAGATTACCATCTTTATCAAATGGTAGATAATATCGAACCAATGCTAATAAAGAATTTGTATCGATTACAACTTTCATTGAAGATATCTATCTAATTGAGTTGATTTAATATTTAATCTTCGGCACATTTCCGCTTCACTAATAACACCTTCAAAAAAAGCAGCTTGAATTGTATTTATTAATAATGGTGATTTAATTGGTTTTGGAGTTGAACCTCTTGTTTTAATACCACTTGCTTTATCAAGCTCTTTTTTTAATTGTTCCTCTTTTTGTCTTTCAATAAAAGTGTTATGAATTTCTATTTTAATATGCTCATAATTTGATTGGGATAATTTATTAATTATAACCATTCTTGTATATAAAGCGAGCTTACTAAGATGTGTTTCTTTCGAAATAATATTAATTAATTCATTATGATAATCGTTTTGTCTATTTGCGTTTGTGAGTTTTGAAATTGTATCATCATATTCACCTATTAAAAAATGATATGCAAAATCATTACACCATTTTTCAACTTTACTAAGTTGATAATCACTAAGATTGTATTCTTCAATTCTCTCAATTTCTTCCTCGTCAATTAAATAGTGACCCAATTCGTGAATTAGGGTAAATATTTCACGCCTGAATGATTTTTGTTGTCTTTTTAATACAATTACATTTGGAGACAAATAGAATCCATTTATATTTGCTTTTTCCTTTTTATTCCAAGTTTCAACAAACTCGAACACTAGAATATTATTATCAGCAAATTTGGCTATTATTGTTTTTAAAAAATCTTTTTGAATAGTGTTAAAAGTTGGATATAATACTTTTCTTATTTCATAAGCAATAATTTTTGGATTGTCATTTACAGAATAGTATGGTAAAACTCTGTCAATTTTAAAATTAGATAATTTTGATAGTGCAGAAATAATTATTTTTTCTTCTTCAAACTGATTTACGACTTTTTTAGCACCCCAATTTAATTCTGTTTTAAATTTTTCCTTTCTAAAAAAAATGCTTTCTTCTTTAGATTCTTTTGGTTCTTTCGGGTCAATATAATAATTAAGACCTTTATTAAAAATCTTATCAATTTTTCTTAGATGACTAGTTTTTATTTTAGCTCTAAAAATATCATTATCTGTAAGTGGATTCTTTAATCCTTCACTAATACGCAATAACAATTCATCTCTTGAGAGCCGATAAAGTCTTAAAAGGTGATATATTCTTGTTATATTAATGTCAATAGTATTCAATTCAATAATTTAATTGAGTATCAATACAAATTTTTTTTGTTTGTTTTCAAGCAACAAATATATTTTATATATATTGAACCAGGTTATTGAATTCTCCAAGTTAAATAGTTGTTGCCTAGCTTTTTTACAATAGGATTTCCTTTATATTGACTTGTTTATTTTCTTTACTTTTTTTGAAAGTAATACCGAATAGTGCCCGTTTTGTGAATTGACATTTACATGTCCCCCAAAAAAAGGCGCCAAATTCGGCGCCTTTTTGCATCTTGGGTTTAACATCCTGCGGCTTATGAGATCGCTATTTTCCGCATTGGTTTTTCAATGGCTTCTTCTTTTTTAGGAATTGTTATTATTAAAATTCCATCTTTATGTGAAGCATTGATTTTATCAGTTTTTACTGTTCTTGGTAAAGTGAAAGAACGGTTGAAAGAAGCATAGTTAAATTCTCTGGTTGTAAACTTATTGTTGTTTTCTTCTTTCTTTTCTTCCTTTATAGAAGATACGGTCAAAACAAAATTATCCAATTCTATATGAAAATCGTTTTTATTAAGGCCGGGAGCAGCAACTTCAATTTTGAAGCTATCTTTTTCTTCAACTATGTTTACAGCCGGTGTATTATAATAACATGAGTTATCATAATAAGCCGGTGCATAATTATGGTTGAAAAACTCATTGAATAAACTTTTATTTCTTAATCCTGGTAACATTTTATTGTCCTCCTTATTTTAGTTAAACATTTAATTTATTTTCATTTCGAGAACATATGGTCAAATGGTATGCCATTGGATTTTTCAATTAAAAATGACAGAAAGCGAAGTCTGGACAAGACAAAATGGCACAACAATATAGCCTTGCCTGACATTATGGCGCACCTAGTCTTTGTTTGCCCTTTTATTCTTAACCTATAAAATTGATGTGAGCTGTAAGTTGGTAAGGTTTTTATATATACCTTTTCTAATATTCATTAACTCATTATGAGTTCCTGTTTCCTTAATCTCTCCTTTATCAATTACAATTATCCTGTCGGTGTTTCTAATAGTTGAAAGCCTGTGCGCTATTACTAAGGAGGTTCTTCCTTCCATTAATTTCACTAATGCTTCCTGTACCAGTTTTTCCGATTCTGAATCAAGGGAACTGGTTGCTTCATCTAATATAAGTATTCGCGGATCTTTTAATATGGCTCTTGCAATAGCAATTCGTTGACGCTGCCCCCCGGATAATTGAACTCCGCGATCTCCAACCAAAGTTTCATATTTATCAGGAAATTCTTCTATAAACTGTATGGCATTTGCTTTTTTGGCAGCTTCATAAATTTCATCATCGCGGGCTTCCGGTTTACCGTATGCAATATTTTCTTTTATTGTGCCACCAAACAATAATACTTCCTGGGGTACAATAGAAATACTATTCCTTAATTCATGTAAACTATAGCTGTTTGCATTTTTCCCGTCAATCCGGATAATTCCTTTATCCGGTTCATAAAACCTTAAGAGGAGGTTTGTTATTGTTGATTTTCCCGCACCCGAGGGGCCAACCAAAGCAACTTGCTCACCCTTGTTTATTTTAAAATTAATATTTTGCAGAACATGCAATTCATCGCGTGAAGGATATGCAAATGAAATATCCGAAAAGATTATTGATCCTTCCTTAATCGTTGTTTTATCTTTATTACCATTGAGTTTTTCTTCTTTTTCATCGAGAATCTCAAGTAAATTTTCTGTTGCACCCAACGATTTTTGTAATTGCGTATAAAGATCAGCAATACCACCAATTGAAGAACCCACAAAAACTGAATATAAAATGAACTTGATTAAATCTCCCGAGCTCATTCCATCCCCCTGATTTACCAAATAAACGCCATACCATATAACGCCTACAATTGAACCAAACAGGGCAAATATTATAAAAGACGCAAATGCCCCCCTCCAGCGCGCGCCTTTTAATGCTATGCCAATAACCTCATCGGTTCTTTTTTTATACCTGGTCATTTCATATATCTCATTTGCAAAGGCTTTCACATTTACAATGCCCGATAAAGTTTCTTCAACAATAGTGTTTGATTCTGCTATTTTATCCTGGGATTCACGAGAATATTTTCGCACATATTTTCCAAAATATCGGGAAAGCAAGAATACAACAGGAACCAAACCAAGCATAAAAACAGTTAACCGCGGTGAAATAACAGTTAGCAATACAATACCACCTGTAATAATAATTACCTGGCGAATGAATTGTGCCAATGTAGTAGTGAAAGTTTCCTGTAGCAATGAAATATCAGAAGAAATCCTGCTATTTAATTCGCCAACCCTTCTTCCGGAAAAAAAATTCATTGGTAATTGAATTATATGATTATAGGTTGATTGCCTTAAAAGAGCCAGCGTTTTCTGTGTAACAACAGCAAATAAAAATATCCTGAAATATGAAAAAACTGCATTGGCAAAAAAAACGGCTAAAAGCAATAGTGCTATCCTGTTAATATCATATATTGATTGAGATTTAGCAGAATCAATTAAATCGCCCATAAGGGCAGGAAAAAGTAAATTGGCTAAACTTGAAAGGAACAGGAAAATAAGACCAAAAATGAATGGCTTTAGTTGTGGCTTTACAAATCGAAATAATTTTAAAAGTTTTTTCAAATTCTCCCTGGTGATTCTTTTCTTCTCAGATTCAGGAACTCTATTGCTATAGCTATGATAATGCGCCATATACTTAATTGTTTGAGACAAAGGTAACAGATTCATAAAAATAATTCTTATATTAGAATATAAATGCTAAAGAAATGGTTTGCAGATAAGGCTTTTATCTGGCATTGAAAAAACGTTAAAGATGAATATTGATCAGATAAACGAATACCAAACTACTAATGACCCCCTTTTTATAGAAGATATAAAAACACTATATGGCGCCAATTACTTTAGTGCAGGGCCTGTAACAAGGGTCAGGTTAAATCTTGGAAAATACGATGAAGTTTTTTCTAATAATATCCCGAATTTATTAAACCGGCTTAAAAAAGATATTCCTTCTTTAATAGAACATCACTGTTCAGTGGGGAAAAAAGGCGGCCTGTTTGAACGCATAAAAGAAGGAACACTTTTGGGACACATAATGGAACACATAATTATAGAGTTCCAGGTACTTGCTGGCATGGAAGTAGGCTTTGGTAAAACCCGAATGACAAAAACACAAGGTGTTTATAACGTGGTTTATCGATTTATAGATGAAATAGCGGGTATTTATACCGGCAAAGCGGCTTTAAATTATTTAAATGCTGTTCTTAACAATACTGTATTTAATGTACAAGAGATAATAGAAACCCTGGTTTTAATACGGGAAAAACGGTTACTTGGCCCCAGCACTCAAGCTATAGTTCGTGAAGCCGAACAAAGAAAGATACCCTGGTTCAGGCTTGATAAATATAACCAGGTTCAGCTGGGAACAGGGAAATACAGGAAAATAATCAGGGCAACAATAACCGAAGATACAAGCCTGATAGCTGTTGAAACTGCCGATAACAAGTTTCTAACTAATTCTTTGCTTAGCGATGCAGGAATTCCGGTGCCGGAACAATTGCTTACAGATCAGGAAGAAGTGGCTTTAAGCTTTCATGAAAAGGTTAAAAAGCCAATCGTAATAAAGCCACTTACCGGCTTCCAGGGCGAAGGTGTTAACATTGGCATGGAAACACCGGAACAAATTACAAATGCATTTCAATGGGCACAAAACTTTGACGACCAGATAATTGTACAAGAAGATATTCCCGGCAATACCTATCGAATCCTTATAATAGATTTTAAGTTTGTAGCTGCCACACAACTACTTCCTCCTTTTATAATTGGAAATGATAAAAATACAATACAGGAATTAATTAACGAGCTAAACAAAGATATAAGAAGAGAATTTGGCGACAAAGGAATATTGAGCATTATTGATATTGATGATGATACTAAAAAAATCTTAGAGTTATCAGGATACGATGCTTCCTCAATTGCTAAAGCAGGAGAGAAGATATTTTTGAAAAACACAGGGAACATGCGCCTGGGAGCATCATCTATTGATGTTACAGAAGTTATTGACGGATCGTATATTTTTATCGCTGAACGGATCTCAAAATTACTTAACCTTAACATTTGTGGCATAGATATCATATCTCCTGATATTTCAAAACCAATACATGAAGCAAATGCTAAAATTATAGAGGTAAATGCTGCACCTGATTTCAGAATGCATATTAGCCCTACACTTGGTGAAAGCCATAAAGTTGAAAGAAATTTTGTTAACATGCTTTTCCCTGAAAATTCTAAATTCCAGATACCGGTTTTTGCCATTACAGGGTCATATGGCAAGAATTTAGCTGCAAATATTATTATGACTTGTTTACAGGAAAACAATCTAATTTGCGGGCATGTAAGTAAAAATGGGCTTTTTGTTGGAAACCATTGTCTTAAGAATTCAGATGCCACCGATTCAAAAAATCACGGAATTGTATTAAGTGATCCGGGCATTGATTGTGCTATAATAGAAACTCCTGTAGAAACAATTCTAAAATCAGGTATTGGATATGGGTTTGCAAACTTTGGTTTGGTACTAAATCTTGACAAACAGAAATATGAATACCTCGATTATGACCATATTCGTGATATGGATGATATAGCGTATGCAAAATCGGTTGTTGCAGAAGAGGTGCATGATTACGGATATACTATATTAAATGCCGATGATGAATTTATTTATGAAATGAATGAGCGTTTATATAGTAAACTGGCCTTGTTTTCTAAACGTAATAATAACGAGTACCTTCAAAAATGCTTAAAAAAACAAGGCGTTATTGCATATGTTAACGAAACTAATATTATAATCCAAAGGGGGAAAATGCAAATCATGTTAATTGCATTATCTGAAATACCGGAAGCCATAAAAAGAAAAAACGAATATTATATTGACAGCCTGCTTGCTGCAAGTTTGTCTTTGTTTTTATTTGGAATATCTGCTGAAAAAATAAAGGGAACTATTTTAAGATTAAAGTGAATAGGATCGATAAAGCCGTAAGTCCGGAGTCCGAAGCCGGAAGTTGGTAATCAATTCCCCTAACCTCCTTTTCCCCCGAAAGCTTTCGGGAGAAGGAACAGAGTACTCCTGTAAAGAAAGTTTCAACTTTTTTTTCTTGTTTTTATGGAATTGGATTCCTTTTTACGTCTTCGTTATAAAAGTAATTGTTAATTAAACCCTTAAATCATGAAAAAAATAATCTTAATAATCAGTTTAGTTACAAGTATCCTTAACGATACTTGTTCACAAAACGGGACTCTCAAAGGACGCATCATTAATAAAACTACAAGATCAGCTTTGCCTGATGCTAAAATTAGTGTTTTACAAAACAAAGTTCTTAAAGCAGAAGCAACCAGTGGCAATGATGGAACTTTTATCATTAGAAACCTTGTTCCTGGCAACTATGATATTAAAGTTGATTTAACAGGATATATAACTGTTAATAAACATAGTGTTTCCATTTTTAGGGATAAAAGCACTGAACTTAATTTTCAGCTTGAAAAAGCAAAAAAGGAATTAGAAGAAGAGCCAACTACAACCAGAGTATTGCATATTCTTAATGCTGAAGAGGGAATAATAATGTATGACGCTGTAAAATCTACAGCAGTTAAAAAAGGAGGAAGCGGAATTCAAAGCATGGGATTTTCAGCAAGTTATGATATGCCCTTTGTACAACACAATACCGAATCGTATGACCTGATCAATGAAAACATTTTTAAGGAAGTCTTAAACAATCCTCTTTCAACATTCTCTGTTGATGTTGACAGAGCTTCATATTCTAATGTGAGAAGGTTTCTGAAGCAAAATCAAATGCCTTATAAAGACGCCGTGCGTATTGAGGAAATGATTAATTATTTTGATTATGATTATCCTCAGCCTACAGGAGAAGATCCTTTTTCTGTAAATCTTGAGATAAGTAAATGCCCATGGAACAAAGATCATGAACTGTTATTAATTGGCTTGCAGGGAAAGGAAATTGAAACCGATAAAATACCTGCCGGAAACCTTGTTTTTTTAATTGATGTTTCAGGTTCTATGAATTCGCTGAATAAACTTCCTTTGCTAAAACAAGCTTTTAAAATACTAGTTGACAATTTACGTCCTGAAGACAAAGTTGCTATTGTTGTTTATGCAGGTGCAGCAGGTGTTGTATTGGAATCAACTTCAGGAAAAGATAAACAGAAAATTTTAGCTGCTTTAGACCAGCTACAAGCAGGAGGATCAACCGCCGGTGGAGCAGGAATTAAGTTAGCTTATAAGATTGCCAAACAAAATTTCATTACAAATGGAAACAACCGTGTAATACTTGCTACTGACGGAGATTTCAACATTGGTGCCAGCAGCGATGCAGAAATGGTCAGATTAATTGAAGAGCGCAGAAATGACGGTGTATTTCTTTCAATTTTGGGTTTTGGAATGGGAAATTATAAAGATTCTAAAATGGAACAATTATCAAATGCCGGAAATGGAAATTACGCTTACATTGATAATATTTTAGAAGCAAAAAAAGTTTTTGGTAAAGAAATATGGGGAACACTTTATACCATTGCAAAAGATGTTAAGTTCCAGGTTGAATTTAACCCGGCACAAGTTAAAGCATATCGCTTAATTGGATACGAAAACCGCATGTTAAACAAAGAAGATTTTAATGATGATAAAAAGGATGCCGGTGAAATAGGAAGCGGACATACAGTCACGGCTCTATATGAAATAATTACGGCAGAAAGTGATGAACAGGTTTCAAATGTTGACCCTTTGGAATATCAAAAAACTAATATTGTAGACAGCAAGAATTTACTTACAGTAAAACTCAGGTATAAAAAGCCTGATGAAGATGTAAGCAGATTAATGGTAAATAAAATAACACGAAAGGATATTGAAAAACCATTTCCTTCGGATAATTTCAATTTTGCGGCTTCTGTTGCTGGATTTGGAATGTTGTTAAGAGATTCGGAATTTATGGCAGAAGCAGACTTTAACCAGGTGTTGAGTCTTGCCATATCTTCTAAAGGCAACGATGAAGACGGCTACAGAAGTGAATTTATAACATTAGTAGAAACTGCACAATTGTTAAAAAGATAACCCCGATCAGCGTCCTTCCTTATGCTATCCCGGGATTTTTTATTTAGATGTAGTACTATTTGAATATTTAGCTGTTATTATTAAATTTGATTGAAGTAAAACAAAAAATAAATCGCACAATAAGACAATATAATCAAAGACTTAAGTTGCTGGTTAATAGCAGTTTTATCAATGTTTTATATATGGGAAATAAAGGTAATATTACCTTTATTCTTACGTTATAAGGGCAAATTTTAAAGATGAAACAAACATTGGAAATGAAAATTAGGCATCATTTGAGATTGTTAAGATCAAGTTTTTTTTATTCATTTTTTTTAATACTTCTTGCCTGGATTATGATTAATTTGGATAATGAAGGAACAAAAGGAAATGTAATTGGATATTGGATTGCAATTATTGGATTTATTCTTTTAACATCATGGATTCCATGTTTAATTATTCATGTTAATTATTTAATCAATAATTGGTGGATTAAAAGGATTAAAATTATTTCAGATAAACTATATCTTTTCCAAAGAAAAGGGAATCAAGAAAAAATTTATTCATTTTCAGAGATTGAAAAGATTAAAAGAATTAGACATTTTGCTTATAAAAAAGCAATTGAAAATGAAGAAGGATTTTCAGATAAAATTGAAAATTCTTTAAATAAAAGATTATTTAAACAGCCATGGTCAAGATATGAATACATTGAAATAATCTTTAAAGATGGATTTAGATTAATTCTTACTTCATTAATGTATAATTTTAAAAATGAATTAATAAAAGATTTCAATTTTGAAAATGAATTTAAACGATTTCAAATTATTAAAAAAAAATGAAGAAAAATTCGCCCTATAACAAGGCGTTAAAAACAATAACGGGGCGAAGAGGAATATGAAACGATTTTGCAAGAAAAATACTAACTTACGAGTTGATAATACACTGCAAGTAAGCCCGTTACAATTTTTAGCGCAAACGTTATAATACAAGCGTGTGCCCTGAATGAACGTTCTTTGATAACAAGGAGCAATCAATGCTGTAAATAAGATGGAAGTAGGTCTTCCGCTGGCAATGTACAGGCAGGCCAGCAAACCGCCCCACGGTGCTGAT
>DAOVJU010000491.1 GCA_030632095.1 Chlorobiota bacterium | reverse complement strand
ATAATTATCATTGGGCCTCACATGCTTTGCTGGGAGGTATGGCTAATTGGACTGGTATGAGTATTATAAGTTTTAATAATATTGGCTATCCGGTAATTTTTATACCTCTTTTTTTTAAGTCCTTCTTTTCTTTTTTGAATAAAATATATCGCTATAAAAAGGAAAACACATATGATATTTTGTTTACAATTGCTTTTTTCACTGTTGCTTATACATCATTTACCTTCTTCGAAAACGCAAAGCCGCTGGGAGGTGCAAGTTTCAATATGTCAATGATTTTTACTTTTTTATATGCTTCGGTTTTGATGTCTTTTAGTACTGATCAGATTCGAAAAAATTACTTTTTTTATTATTCAATAGTTTTTGTTCTGCTGATATCATTCATTAAAATATCTACCGGCCTTGTTATGATGTCAGGCCTGGTTTATTTATTTCTCAGATATAATAGAAGAGTGGAGGATTATATAAAAATCATAATTAGCTTGATACTTATTTCCATTCTCATTTATTTGTTTGTTTACCCAATTGCAAGAACTATAAACGAAACAACAATTTTTGTAAGAATATATTGTTTGTGGGCAGATTCTCAGGGCTTTATTACATATCTATTCGGTTTATTTTTTGCAATTGTATTTATTCTTAAAAGGGAAACATTAGAATCTTTTAGTGATTTCAAAGCTTTATTTCATTCTAAGAAATATATTGACCTGGAGCTTTTAATTGTATTGACCCTTGCAGGATTTGCTGGTGGAATAATGGTAACTGCAAATAAATCGGATGTGGCAAACTTTAGTTTTCCTCAAATGTTTATTACAATTCCTTATCTGGTATACCTACTTGACTTGGATTTTAAAAAATATAAAGCTTCCGATAAAATAAAAAAGTTATTTTTATACACTATTATTGCCTTGAGTTTAATTTCAAGGCCTGATTTGTTTAAAATAAAAGGTGGGATTTTAGAATTAATGAAGATAAAAAATGAAATATCATCCTTATCAAGTAAGCAAAAAATCTTTAAGAATTTTATTAGTGAATTATTTATTTTGGAAAAAGAACAAAATAAAAAGTCAAAATGTGTTTTTCTTCCAAAAACAGAAACATGGTATTACAATTCGCAAAGTTTCAAGCATTTAGGTGCACCTTTTGTTGTGCCAGCTATTGCCGGAGTAGCTTTAATAAATGGTGTTCCGGATGAGATCATTAATTCAGATTATAACTATTATAGTTATTATTATTACAAAAAAGGAAATAGTAAAACAACTAATGATTTAGATGGAATTAAACAAAAAGCAGTAAAAAACAAGTTCAAAGAAATTTATTTATTTAAATATGTTGATGGAAGATTACAAAAGAAAAAAATAAACCTGGAATAGATTGATGGAGTAATTAGAAATATTAGCATAATTGTAAATTAAAATATTGACAAATGTCAAACCCACAAATCAATATTGTAGTTCCTCTATACAATGAGGAAGATGTTTTTAATAATCTTACCGAACGATTTGAAAGCTTAATAGAAAAGATAAGCCTTAGCATTGAGATAATTATGGTAGATGATGGAAGTGAGGATAATACCCCGGAATTGATGCGTGAATATTCATTGAATAACGAAAATTTCACTTCAGTTTTTCTATCCCGTAATTTTGGCCATCAAATGGCTTTAACTGCTGGCTTAAGTTTTGTTAATGCTTCAGAAGCAGTATTAATAATTGATGGAGATTTGCAGGATCCTCCGGAATTGCTCGAAGAGTTTTATTCTTATTACAAAAAGGGATATGATGTAGTTTATGCAGTTAGAGAAAAGCGTAAGGAATCATTTATAAAAAGAAAGTCGTATAATTATTTTTATCGCTTGTTGAAAAAAATATCATATATAGATATGCCTCTTGATACAGGTGATTTTTCATTAATAAGCAGAAGAATTGTTGATCAACTGAACAAAATGCCAGAGGAAAGTAGATTTATAAGAGGTATGAGAAGCTGGCTAGGTTTTAAACAAATTGGTATTCCCTATGAGAGGCAAGAAAGATATTCAGGAGAATCAAAATATACATTTAAAAAATTATTGTCTTTAGCTTTTAATGGCATTTTTAATTTTAGTGAATATCCTGTTAAGATAATGACCCGAATAGGACTCATTACTGTTATAATATCAATGACATATTTGTTATATGTTATATATATGAGGCTTTTTTATGATACTGTACCTAGTGGATTTACCGCACTGTTAGTGGTTATTGTTTTAATGGGAGGTTTTCAACTCATAGCAATGGGGTTAATAGGTGAGTATATCCTGCGTATATTTTTTCAGGTAAAGAACAGGCCATTATTTATTGTTAAGGATGTAATAAGAAAACAAACCTGAATGGAAAAAATATACTATAAAGAGTATTTTGAATTAGAACGCTCTCATTGGTGGTTTAAAGCAAGGTTGAAAATTATTGAAAAAAGAGTAATTAAAATAGTACGCGGTCTGAATAAGCCAGGAATAAAAATACTAAACGTTGGAGTAGCAACTGGCTTAACCACAAACATGCTTGAAAAATATGGTGATGTAATATCTGTTGAATATGATAAGGATTGTTGTAAATTTCTGGAAGAAACAGTTGGAATAAAAGCTATAAATGCATCATTAACAGATTTACCTTTTAATAATAATAATTTTGATTTAATATGTGCTTTTGATGTCATTGAACATATTGAAGATGATTTAAAAGCCCTGGATGAAATCAGGAGGGTTTTATCTGATGATGGGTTTTTCTTTATAACAATACCTGCATTTAATTTTTTGTGGAGCAAACATGATGAAATAAACCATCATTATAGAAGATATAATCTAAAAGAATTAACTAAAAAAATACAAAAAAGTAACATGGCTGTTAACTTTCAGTCATATTTTAATTTTTGGTTATTTACACCAATTTTAATAACAAGATTATTATTTAATATCTTTCCGCGAAGAAATAAAGAAGATACTTCTGGTTCTGATTTTGAGCTATCCGGTAATTCAAAAATAATTAATAAGATATTATATTTGGTGTTTCTTAGTGAAAACATATTGATTAAAAACAATATTAAATTGCCATTTGGACTATCATTGCTAGTAACCGGGAGAAAGATGGGAAATAGACAATAAGAAAAGGATGATGTTATATGTTGCAGTGAAAAAATAAGTTTATATAAATGAAACCAATTTATTACGGAAGACATT
>DAOVJU010000344.1 GCA_030632095.1 Chlorobiota bacterium | reverse complement strand
TTCTTTTACTTTAGTTTTCTTTTCTGTACGCATTGCCCCTTCTTTTAAGGCATAAGCTAAACCTTCCATAATTGAACGGTATAAATGAGCCCTGGTATGCACGTCTCCAAATCCAATAACTGCCCCTTTTGCTTCAATTCCAGGCATTTTTACCCCTGGCGACCAATATGGTTGTAATGTTAATCCCATTGAACCCGGAGGTATGTCATTGATCATTTCATCAAACAGTTCTTCAGGTTCTTTTCCCAGTTTTTGTGCCAATTCAACTTCTTTGTGGCCAAATTCATTTTTAAACCATTTAATCATCCAGTAACCACGGTATATCATTACTTCAGTATTAAAATGATTTGGAATTGCACTTGGATATGATGGAAAAAAACTAACTACTTCAATGTAATTACTATTTACAGTTTGTATAGTAGCTGTGGTTCCATAACTTAAACATGCTATTTCCGGCGAAATACAACCTGAACCAAGCACTTCACAAGCTTTATCAGAAGCAGCAGCAATGATAGGCAATCCTTCAGGTATCCCTGTTTGCACAGAAGCTTCTTTTGTTATATTTCCTAATAATTCAGATGGATGAACAAGTTCAGCCAGTTTTTCTTGTTCAACAGGAAACATTTTATAGTTTATTGAACCTGGTTTTGAATATTGATGCGTTTTATAATTGAATGGTAAAAAACCCACTGTGCTACCAATGGAATCAATAAATTTTCCCGATAATCGATGTAAAAAGAATCCTGAAAGTAGTACATATTTTTTAGTTTTCTTCCAAATTTCCGGTTGATTTTGCATGATCCAGTTTGATTCTCCTTCTTTAATAGCATATGTAACAGACTCATACATATTAACTAGTTGCAATCCTTTTTTTAATAAACCTTTAGGCCATGATCCTACCTTAGCTTTTCGCTGGTCGAGCCATATAATTGCGGAACGCAAAGGTTTATCATCCTTGTCCAGGTTTACAACTGTTCCGCGCTGCGTCGTGATGGATATTCCCTTTATTTTACTTGTATCAATAGAAGAATTTTTAAAAAGTGTTTTTGTTGTTTTACACAGTGAGTTCCATAAATATTCCGGATCTTGCTCTGCATAACCAGGCTGATCAGAAAAATATGGCTCAATAGGAGTTCTTTCTATTTCACAAATATTCCCATCTAAATCAATTAGGGCTGCTCGTATCGATTGCGTGCCAACATCAATTACGAAAATATAACTTTTAGAATTACTTTTTTGTTCCATAGTTATTTGGTATGTAAGAAGCTATTTGTTAGGTACAAAGTTATTCTTTTCAAGTTTTAAGTTTCAGGTTTCGAGTTCAAAGTTGAGTGTGAGTTTTTCCTTGGGATGATGCCCCAAGTTATGATCTTTAAGCCTTTCCAGACTTGTGTTATTTTCTTTGTTAACTTTATGATCGTTTTTATAAGTCATGTGTGTGAGTTGCTCGTTAATTCTGCTCACTATTCACTAATCATCATTCACTAATCTTATTATTTTTTTATCTAATGTCAATTATCTAATAAAGTCCTAAACACCCGGGATTCATTATTCCGTTAGGATCAAGATGTTTTTTAATAGCTTGCAACAATTCCAACGACTCCTTTCCTATTTCACTTCTCAGCCATGGAGACAATGCTCTTCCGATGCCATGATGATGCGACAATGAGCCGTTATTTGCCTGAATAGTATCAATAATACCTTTATGATAATTTACATAATCTTCCATTTCATTTCCTTTTTCCATTGGACTTAAGAATATAAAATACAAATTGGCTCCATTTTCATACACGTGTGAGATATGAACCATTGCAACTGTTTTTTTCCTTGATCTCAAATATTTTCTTACAGATTGCCATAAAGGAACAAGATTTTCCCAGCTTACAGATGTTTCTAATGTATCGGTCATAATTCCAATATCCATTAATGGATCTCTTAAATAAGCACTTGAATATCTTTGTTTTAACCAATTTGTAACTGGTTTTACTCCCAGATAAAAACTACTATTTTTTCTTGCAATTTTTCTAATTTTTGACTTAACAAATTTTGTATAAGCTTTATTTCCCTCAATGGAAACAAACATAAGACATCTGTTTCCTTCTTTGTATCCTATAGTTTTAAGGAATTTATCACTCAAACTATTATCAAAATCACTGGTTTTAAAAGCAATATCAGTTTCTTCAGGATCAGATATTCTGAAAAGATGAGGTAAGCCAATACCTTCCTGCATAATTTGTCGCATTGCATTTACTGCAGATTCAAAATCTTTAAAAATAAAAGATCCGTAAGATGTATTATCCGGACGATATTTCCTGATTTTTAAAGTGGCTTCTGTTATCACACCCAATGCTCCTTCTGAGCCAATGAAAATTTTATTTAAATCCCATGCTTGTGCTGTTGCGGGATAATCTTTGGTTTCAATTACACCTCCAGGTGTTATTACCTTCATAGCCAAAACCATGTCTTCAATTTTTCCGTAACCGGTTGAAGCCTGGCCTGCTCCCCTCGCAGCTATCCATCCTCCAACAGTTGAATATTCAAATGATTGAGGAAAGTGGCCACAAGTATATCCTTCTTTGAAACTATTCAAATGATCTTCCAGCTTTGGTCCAAATATCCCTGATTGAACCTTAACAGTTGAATTTATCTCATTAACCTGAATTATATTATCAAAATGCTTAGTTAGATTTAAGCTTATACCTCCTTTTTGTGTTTCCATGCCTCTTGTTACCGAAGACTGTCCTCCAAATGGAGTAATTGCAATTTTTTCTTCATTACAAATGATAAGAATCTCAACTATTTCCTCATCATTTCTAGGATAAATAACCAGATCCGGTGGTGTTATTATCTCACCTTTTCTTAATTTTAGAATATCAGTATAGTATTTTCCAAATGCATGTGAAGCTCTTGAATAATCATCTTTTGAAATGTTTTCCTTTCCTGAAATCTGAATAAATTTATCTACAATTTTATCATCTAATTTACATTTGTAATCAAGCTTAACTTCATCATCACCATATAAATATTTCTTTTCAAAATCTTCATTTGTAAATGCGAATCTGCTCTTTATTAAATTTATAATTCCTTTATCTAATTTCTGCTCTCTTTTATCACCCCATTTGAATATTGATCTGTATGTTTTCAAAGTCATTAGTTTAAAGTTTAAAGTTCCAGGTTCAAAGTTGAGTGTGAATTTTGAGTTTTGAGTTACTGCTTACTGGTTGCTGGCTTCTGGTTGCTGGTTGCTGGTTGCTGGTTGCTGGTTGTCACAACTTACTGCTCACTGCCTACTTGCTTACTGCCTACTGCTTACTGTTTACTGTTTACTGTTTACTGTTTACTGTTTACTGTTTACTGTTTACTGTTTACTGTTTACTGACTACTGCTCACTGCTCACTTCCTACTAACTCTCCGGTAACTCAAATTTCTTTTCTGCTTGCTTTAATTCAAAATCATAACGATCGTCATCCCAATTTAGCAATGTTTTAGTTAGTTTTGCTACTTTTTCTAGTATTTCCTTTCCCGGATGGCCTAATGTCCCTATTCCGGTACGTCTGAGCAAAATATCAGATAATGATATAGCCATTTCATTTCTAACTGCATAAACCACTTCAGCAAGTATTTCTCCATCTGAATTTACTACTTCTTTATATTCATTGTTTTCCCTTGCAATATCGAAAATATTATAGCATTCAGTTCCGTAATTCTTTCCTAAATAATCTATTGTATTCTGCTTAAAGTCAGTATATTTTGCTTTTATATTATCTAAAAAGTTGTTCATATTTTCAATTTCACAACTTACTAAAAACTGGTTATCGCTAACCGATTTGCTACGATTTCTTTCCAATTTTCTTTCAATGATTTTCATTACGTTATCAGCTAATTGCCTGCTTGTAGTGTATTTACCTCCTTCAACTGTTAACAGCCCATCTAAACCTTCATTAGCATTATCAAATATTTCATACTTACGTGAAGATTCGTATGAATCTTTATCCTGACATTCGGCTAATGGACGCAAACCACCATATGCAAACAAAATATCATTATACTTTAATTCAATATTACCATAATTGGTATTAACGGTTTCAATAAGCTCCAAAATACTTTTTTTACTAACTTTATAGTCATCAGGATTTCCTTTGTAATCCTTATCTGTAGTTCCGATAAGCGAATGATTTCTCCAGGGTATTACCATAATGTGCTTATCATCTTTAGTTATGACTGTAACAGCATGATTCTGGCATATTTTTTTAGTTATTATATGAATTCCTTCTGATCTTTTTATATGATGTTTAATGCCATTGCTGCAAGCTTTATTTAACAAAACATCAGCCCACGGGCCTGCGCAATTAACAGTTAAGCCTGAAGTGTATTTCTTTTGTTTATTGTTCATAAAATCGGTAACAATAACACCCTTAACCAGTTTATTTTCAGTTATCAGAGATTCCACTTTAGCATAATTGGAAACTCTGGCTCCATATTTAATTGCTGACTTAATAAATGCAAGCGTTAATCTTTCCGGGAAAATACACTGACAATCATAATATATTGTGCTTCCAGCTAATTTTTTTTGTTTTACGCATGGTTCTTTTTTTAAAGTTTTTTTTGCTGATACTGATTTAAAACCTTTCAATTTTTTACTTCTGTCCCAGGTAAAACCTT
>DAOVJU010000097.1 GCA_030632095.1 Chlorobiota bacterium | reverse complement strand
TTCTGGCTTACGAACCACAATACCAATACTATGATATAAATAGTGTACATGACCTCATTAATGGTATTATGACGCTTTATGCGGCATTAAATATATCTGTCCCATCCCTGCAATCATTTGATGAAAACGCAAGTAATGTTATTTCAGAAGTAAAAGCTTTGCTGCAGAATAATATAAAGAATACAACAGTTTTGAAAGACTATGGGAGGTCTCGTAAACATCTGGACGAACTATTTGACGAACTCAGGAAAATAGGAGGCACCACGGGCGATCCTAAATCAAATGACTTAATTAATGAAAGCTACTTTGCCGGTTTTTGTGAAACAGATTGGTTTTTAACAAACAAATTAGTAGCAAGGCTTGGCGTCAGGTTTGAATATTCTGATGTTTTGAATAATCACAATCTTGCCCCCCGAACTTCAATAGCTTATAAAACCACTGAAAATAGCCAGGTGTCCTTTGCATTTGGCAAATTCTACCAAAACCCTGAATATGAATTTTTATACTATGATCAGTCTTTGAATTTTGAAAATTCAACACATTATATTGCTAATTACCAATGGATGAAAGACAAGAGAACATTCAGGATAGAACTATTCGATAAGGAATATGATAATTTGATCAGGTTTACAGATATACAGAATAAAATATTTAATAATTCCGGCGATGGTTATGCAAGAGGAATAGAACTATTCTGGAGGGATAAAAAAAGTATTAAAAATGCAGATTACTGGATTTCATATTCTTTTCTTGACACAAAAAGAAAATACAGGGATTATCCAATTGCTGCAAGTCCGTCATTTACATCAAAACATACATTGTCGGTTGTTTATAAGCATTGGGTTAGTTTAATCAACTCAATGCTAAGTTTAAGCTATTCGTATTCTTCAGGCAGACCATATTTTAATCCTAATCGGCCTTATGATGAGTTTTATAAAGACCGAACCAATGATTATCACAATTTAAGTTTTGATATTAGTAAAATGACAACCCTTTTTGGCAGAAGAACTGTAATATTCACTTCGTTCAGAAATATTCTCGGACAGAAACATGTTTTCGGATATCACTATTTACCTGATGGAACAGGACGAATACCAATACATCCATCAAGTATCAGGTCATTATTTATCGGGGTATTTATTTCAACTTATTAACTTAAATTATACAAAATGAAAAAACTACTGATTATTTGGTTATTAATTTTTACTTTCAATTTATTATTCGGGCAGAATGAAAAGTATATTGAATTAATGGAAGAAACAATTTTTCTAATGGATACTGCTGAAACTAAGAACACATTGCAACAGGCTGCAAATCAGTTTGAAAGAATAGGAAATAAAAAGCAAAACGAATGGCTGCCTTATTATTATACTGCTTATTGTTATACACAGCTTAGTCATAAAGAAAAGACAGACAAGAAAAAAGATTTGTATGTTGATAAAGCCGAAGAATTTATTGGCATAGCTGATAAAATAAACCCTGAAAATTCTGAAATCTATGTAATGAAAGGATTCATTTTACAGGCAAGAATGAATATAGATCCTATGATCAGAGGTATGAAATATAATAGCAAATGCTTGAAAATGTTCGAAAAAGCAAGAGAACTCGACCCCGATAATCCAAGAAGCTATCTCTGGCATGGTGTGAACTTATATAATACTCCTTCTTTTTTCGGAGGGGGGAAAGATAAAGCATTACCCTTAATAGAAAAAGCAATTGAAAAGTTTAATGTATTCCATCTTCAAAGCCCGATTTTTCCAAATTGGGGAAATGAATATGCGGAAAAAATGATTATTAAGTGTAAAAAATAAAGGCTCTACATTTAATTGAGCGGGTAAAGGAATAAAAAAAAGCCACAGATTCACAGATTAAAACATAAAATATTCTGGATAATAATCTGTTAATCTGTGGCAAAATTTGGTTACCCACTATATGTAACATAGAACCATAATAAATATTTTGAAACTATGAAAAAAAATCTGATACTAATTGGCTTAATTATAACTTTGTTACTAGCTAATAACATTTTTGCACAAAAACAATTCTCTCAAACGATAAGAGGACAAGTAATTGACCAAAGTTCAGCAATCCCATTAATTGGAGTTAATATTGTCTTATTAAATTCAAATCCGCAAAAAGGTACAATTACGGATATAAACGGAGAATTTCGGTTGAAAAATGTTCCTGTCGGAAGGCAAACAATACAGTGTAGTTACATTGGATACAATTCTGCAAGTATTAAAAATCTCCTTGTTAGTTCAGGTAAAGAAACGGTTTTAAAAGTAGAGATGGAAGAAAAAATTGTTACAACCGAAGAAGTTGTAATTAAGGCTTATAACCGAAAAGATAAACCCTTGAATGAAATGGCTATTATTAGCGCCCGTTCATTTTCCGTTGAGGAAACAGAAAGATATGCAGGAAGTTTTGGTGATCCTTCGCGAATGGCAGTAAACTATGCCGGAGTTGTTTCAGCAGGTGACCAACGAAACGATATAGTAATCCGGGGAAATTCACCTTTAGGCTTATTATGGCGATTAGATGGTGCAGATATTCCTAATCCTAATCATTTTGGTACAATGGGAACTACAGGAGGCCCAATTAGTATATTAAATAATAATTTATTGACAAACTCTGATTTTTACACAGGAGCTTTTCCCGCAGAATATGGGAATGCCCTTTCAGGAGTGTTCGATTTAAAAATGAGGACTGGCAATAATGAAAAACGGGAATATACCGGACAAATGGGATTCAATGGTTTTGAATTTGGAACAGAAGGACCTTTTGTAAAATCCAAAAAAGCTTCTTATCTTATCAATTATCGTTATACAATGATGAAAGTTATGGACAACATTGGTTTATTGGATGTTGGCGGAATTCCTGAATACCAGGATTTATCATTTAAAATGAATTTTCCAGGCAAAAAAATCGGAAAAATATCAATATTTGGTATCGGCGGACTCAGCAATATCAATTTAGTATCAAACCCTGATGATTCCAGTGGAGGAGCACACACGTCCGATGTTTTACAAGGAACAAAAGTAAGTTACGGTTCAGATATGGCTGTTGCAGGATTATCGCACATTTACTTTTTAGATAATACAACAAGAATAAAAACAAATATTACGGTTTCCGGTAGTCGTTCAATAAATATGGTTGATACAATCAGGGCAAATAATATATATGAAGATTTTTACAACGATGAGTATGTAGAAATTAAGTATTCATTTTCTTCACAATTAAAGAAAAAATATAATGCAAAAAACACTATCAATTTCGGAATATCTTATGATATTTTCGATGTAAGTTACTTTGATGAATATTACGAAATTGAAATTGATGATTATATTAATCTTACAAATACTAAGGGCAGCTTAGGTTTAGCCCGGGCTTTCGGGCAGTGGCAGCACAAACTTTCAGATCTTTTGGTTTTATATAACGGACTTCATTTTCAGAGCTTCAGTTTAAACAACGATATTTCTGTTGAACCAAGAACAAGTATCAAATGGCAATTTTCAGAAAAGCAATCATTAAATTTAGGCTACGGGCTACACAGTCAATTACAACCTCGAATAAACTATTTTACCGAAACCTTAACAGACACACTTAAATGTATTTATATAAAGACAAATGAAGCATTAACGTTCTCGAAAAGCCATCAATTTGTTCTCGGTTACGATCATTTAATCAGACAGAATTTAAGATTAAAAATGGAGGTTTATTATCAAAATTTATATAATATCCCGGTTGAGCAAAGACAATCATATTTTTCGATGATCAATTACGGTGCTTCTTTTTATGGTGAAAAAGTTGACAGTCTTGTAAATGATGGAACCGGGGAAAATTACGGATTAGAATTTACAATAGAAAAGTTTTTAAGTAACAATTATTACTTCTTGCTGACTGCTTCGCTTTATGAATCAAAATATAAAGGAAGTGACAATAAAAAACGAAATACTGCATTTAACGGGAATTATGTTATAAATGCCCTTGGCGGATACGAAATGCAGATTGGAAAACATAATAGCCTGGAATTTAATCTGAAAGGAGTTTTTGCCGGCGGGAAACGATATATTCCCGTAAATTTACCAAAATCACAAATTGAAGAAGAAACTGTATATGATTATAACAGAGCATTTGAAGATAAGTTTGACGATTATTTCAGAATTGATTTCAGGATTTCATATAAAATAAATTTTTCAAAATCAAGTCATACAATAGCTATTGATATTCAGAATGTGACTGATAATGAAAATATTTTTAACCGCGAATACGATATAGAAACGGGTAATCTTAAAACAAGCTATCAAACAGGCTTTTATCCTCTTATGACATATCGAATTCAGTTTTAGAATCATAGCTTTAGAATAATTTTGAATTGCTGTATTAAAAAACATTGATAATTTTGCGAGAAATCAACTCCATTAATAATTTGTTTCAGTACATCAAAATAGTATTTATCAAATTATGACAGACATAAAAAGCACTGATAATAAGTGGATCAGAATTATCGGAATCCCTCTTGTCGGAATTATTATGCCCCTGGTCTTTTATAATGAAAATGCCGGACCAGGATTATTTATATGGATAATAATTTCGGTTTCACTTACTTTTACTATTTGGGAAGGAAGTAACAGGATTGTCTCTTTTTTATGGATGAAATATCCGTGGGAAAAAAACCCGGCAATACATTTATTAATAAGCATCATTTTTTTAATCTCCTTGTCGCTATTTCTGATTTTAGTTCTCTTTTTGATAAATTACGCGTTTGCTGATTATTCTCCGGATTATTGGCAAACAATGAAAGGAGTTAATGTGGCAATGGTATTAATAACATTTTTTACTACATCAATATACGAAGGGGTTTATCTATTCGAAAAATGGAAAAAGTCATTGGTATTAACTGCCAGCCTTGAAAAAGAAAATATTCAATCTCAGTTCGAAGCACTGAAAAACCAGGTAAATCCGCATTTTTTATTTAATAGCTTAAGCATATTAGCATCAATTATACCTGTTGATCCTGAAAAAGCAGTTGATTTTGTAAATAAGTTTTCAAAATTTTATCGCTATGTCCTTGATGTTAAAGATGAAATTGTTGTAGAGCTTAAAGATGAATTAGACTTTGTAATGTCTTATTTTTTCCTTCAGAAGATAAGGTTTGGTGAAAATTTAAAGATTATTACAAATATTGATGCAAGCGTCCTGGATAATTTTGTATTACCTCTTTCAATACAATTGCTGATAGAAAATGCAATTAAACATAACGAAATTTCTGATACTTACTCCCTTACAATTACGATGACCAATAATAAGGATTGTTTAATAATTAAAAATGATTTACAGCAAATACAAAGTGATAGTAATTCTACAAAAATCGGGTTAAAAAATCTTACAGAAAGATATAAACTAATATCAGATTCAGTTCCAAAGTTTTATATAAAAGAGAACAAGTTTGTTGCAGAAATTCCGTTTCTTGTTATTGAATAATGTCAGTTAAATTATTATCAAACAATTAAAATTTTAAACGGATGAAACTTACTGTTTTAACAGAAAATACCGCTTCCGGTGAATTTATGGCTGAATTTGGTTTATCGTATTTTATCGAATATGATGATAAAAATATTTTGTTTGACACCGGCCATACTGATGTGTTTTTAAGGAATGCCAAGATACTAAACATTAATATTGAACAGCTAAAGACAGTTGTTCTTAGTCATGGGCACTGGGATCATGGAAATGGGCTAAAATACATGTATAACAAAGAATTAATATGCCATCCAAATGTCTTTGTTAAAAGATATAGAAAAAACGACAAAATAAATATTGGCCTTGATTTAAGTTATGAAGAGTTAAAAAAAAGGTATAATGTAAAAGTATCAAAAGAACCATATTCAATAACGGATAATATTATTTTTCTTGGAGAAATACCCAGGTTAAATTCATTTGAAGCACAAACAACAACATTTATTGATGAGAACAGGAATGAGGATTTTGTCATGGATGACTCTGCACTTGCAATAATTGTTAATAAGGAATTGGTTGTTGTATCAGGTTGTTCTCATTCCGGTATATGCAATATTGTTGAATATGCAAAAAAAGTTACGGGTTTAGAAAGAGTTAAGGCAGTTATTGGCGGATTTCATTTAGCAGAGGTTAATAGGCAAACAAAAGAAACAATCAAATATTTCAGAGAACAAAAAGTAAGAAATGTATTACCTTCGCATTGTACAAAATTACCGGCTTTAGCCGCCTTTTACACTGAGTTTGAAATTAATCATGTAAAAACGGGGATGGTATTTAAATTTTAAATAAATTATGAGTCCGGTATAAAAAGGGATCAATTTAATTTTTAGCTACTTTTAACCCCAAACCCAAACGGGAGAAGTAGCTGAAAATCAGTCTCCCGTTTGGGATGGGGCAAAACTGATTTTCAGCACTTCAAAATATTTCGTACTTTTTAGACCAGACTCAACTATATAAAAAAGAAAAATTATGAATATATCAAATCGGGTAAATCAAATTAAAAAATCTGCTATTCACGAAATGACAAGATTAGCAAAACAATACGATGATGTTGCATTTTTATCGTGGGCAAAACCTACAACCGGAACACCCAAACATATTAATGACGCGGTAATTTCAGCAATTGAAAAAGGACTAACAGGTGGATATTCACAAAGTGAAGGATTACCGGAATTAAGAGAGGAAATTGTAAAAAAGCTTAAACGCGATAATAATATAGATTCAAATATTTCGCAAATAATCGTAACCGTGGGAGCAATTGAAGGATTGGCGGCATCTGTTATGGCAACAATTGATCCGGGTGATGAAGTTATTCTTCCTACACCAACATATTCAACCCACATTACACAAGTCAGGCTTGCATCAGGTATTCCTGTATTGGTTCCGTTAATTGAAGATGATAATTTTGCTCTTGATATTGATGCTATTAAAAATGCAATTTCGCCTAAAACAAAAGCAATAATGTTCTGTACTCCGAGTAATCCTACTGGAACAGTTTTTTTAGAAGCAAAACTTCGTGAACTGGCAAAAATTGTTTTGGAGAATAACCTGACAATTATTACTGACGAAGCATACGAATATTTCACCTTTGATAATAAAAAGCATTTTAGCCTTGCTTCAATACCCGGATTGAAAAAAAATGTAATAACAAATTATACTTTTACCAAAACCTATGCAATGACCGGCTGGCGTATCGGTTATCTTCTTGCTGATGAGGAAATTTTAACCCAGATTAAAAAAGCACATATACCTTTTTCTATATGCGCTCCTGTTGCTTCGCAATATGCAGCAATTGCAGCTTTAAAAGGCAGCCAGGAATGTGTAGAAGAATTCAGGCAACACTATTTAAAAACCAGGAATCTTATGTGTGAACGATTAGACAGATTAAATACTGTTTTTCAATATTGTAAACCAGATGGTTCATATTTAATGTTTCCGAAGATATTAGGAAGCCAGGGAAACGATTCTATGGAGTTCTGTAAAAATTTATTAAAAGAAGTAAAAGTATCGGCAACTCCGGGAATAGCTTTTGGGCCAACCGGCGAAAATCATATCAGGCTGTCTTTTTGTGTCCCTGAAGAAATGATAAATATAGCATTTGACAGAATGGAAAAATATTTTAAATCAGTGAGACAATGATTTTAAAAGTCGAAGACGCATTAAAATCATTAAGACGAACTGATCCCGACTGCGAAGCAAGTCGGGATCTAATAGAGTTATATTACCGACTGCTTGCGGCGGGGTGGTTAATTAAAAAATGTGGTTTTCACGGTATTTGAACAAGTTATGCAAAAACTTGTTAACTGCATATTACCAAAAAGAAATTTTTATAATGAATATGACAATCCATAATCAAAAAACAGAACCCTTAGAATTCTTATTAGCAAAACATGATTTTGAGATAAATGCAATTGAAAAAATTTATACAGGACTGAGATATACTGCTGTTCTTTTAAAAAACGGGAATATAGGCGTTTGTGCAAACTTAGGGCAAATAATTAATCCGGGGAAAGATAATTATGTAAACCTGAACATGCAAGATCACGCGCATCGTATTGTTCTGAATGCCTGTTTTAATGCTCTACTTAATAATACCAATGAATGCTTAAAAGAAGGGGATATATTTGATGTTATTGATTTTAAGGCTTACAAAAACATTATCATGATTGGTTTGTTTAAGCCAGTGTTACAAAAATTTGACAAAGCCGGTATCCCAATTCATATTTTCGATTACAGAAAAAACAATGAGATACTTGTGTCTATGAACGATCAAAAGAAATTTTTAAAAGAAGCTGATTCTGTAATTCTTACCTCAACTTCCCTGGCAAATAATACATTTCTGGAAATTGTTAATTCAACAAAACAAAATTGTGATATTTTCTTACTGGGCCCTTCATCAATTATAATTAATGAAATGTTAAGTTACAGAAACATTAAAATGATATTTGGTACATGTTTTAATAAATATGATGAAAGAGTTTTAAAAATTATTGACGAAGATGGCGGAACCAGGGATTTTTCCAGATTTGCAAGCAAAAAGATTTTAAAACCGATAGAATGATAAAATGAATGAATGATAAAATGGTTAAAGTATTTGTTACGAATCAGTGTAGTTCAAGAAACAAATTTGTGAGTATTTTAAAATATCTTGTGTTAATGAATTTGGTGTTATGACTTAGGTGTTGGGTATTAGGTTATACCAAAACCCTAAAACCCAATACCTAATGCCTTAAAATAACTAGCACTAATATTTTGTAATTATAATCATTTAATCATTTCAAAGGCAACAATAATAGAACTGTAAAACACAAATAAAATGAAAACTTATTTAGATTGCATACCTTGCTTTATGCTACAAACCTTAAAGGCTGGCAGGCTGGTAACCAAAGATGAAAAGATTTTAAAGCAATTGCTTGATCAGACAGGGGAAATGATAAAGGATATTCCACTGGAAAATACACCGGCACAAACCGGGGAAATCATTTACAAAAATATTAGAGAAATAACAGGAGTTAATGATCCATATAAAAAAATAAAGCAGGATAGTATAAAACAAGCTAAAGATTTGTATCCAAAATTAAAGGGGTTTGTGCGAAATTCAGATAATAAGCTTCTAACTGCTGTTAGAATTGCTATTGCCGGGAATATAATTGATTTTGGAGTGAATAAAAAGTTTAACATTGCTCAGGATGTTGAAAGAATACTAAACCAGGATTTTGCAATTCTT
>DAOVJU010000531.1 GCA_030632095.1 Chlorobiota bacterium | reverse complement strand
AATGTTGCCATATATGCCTTTTCATTATTTACTTTTCGAAAAGATTAATACTCCTGTCATTGTTTTGACAAGTGGTAATATTTCGGATGAACCAATAATATTATCAAATAATGAAGCTGCAAATAAACTTAAAAATGATGTAAGTGGTTTTATAACTTATAACAGGAAAATACATAACAGGACTGATGATTCAGTTTCAATGGTGATAAATAATTCAATACGAATTATCAGACGGTCAAGAGGTTATACCCCGCATCCGATCAGAACTAAATTAAATACTGAAGGAATTTTTGCATCAGGCGCTGAACTGGTAAATTCATTTTGTTTAGGAAAAGATGATCAGGCCATATTGAGTCAATACATTGGTGACCTGAAGAATTTTGAAACTTATGATTTTTATAAAGAGAGCTATTACAGATTTATTGATTTATTCAAGTTTCAGCCGGAAATAGTGGTCAACGATTTACATCCGGACTATCTGTCATCACATTTTGCCAATCAACTTGTAAAAGAAAATAATGATATTAAACAAATTAAAGTTCAGCATCATCATGCTCATATAACCTCTGTTATGTTAGATCATGGTATTGATAAAAATGTCATTGGGATAAGTTTTGATGGTATTGGTTTGGGGACTGATGGTAATATTTGGGGAGCAGAATTCCTGAATGCAAATTTAATTGAATTTGAAAGATTGTATCATTTTGAATATATACCAATGCCTGGTGGCGACAAAGCTACAAAAGAACCATGGAGAATGGCAATCTCGTATTTATATGAAGTTTTAGAAAATGATATTTATAACTTAGACCTTCCATTGTTGAAGAATATTAAAAGGCAAAATATATCTACTATTATACAAATGATAGATAAAAATATCAATTGTCCGTTGGCATCAAGTGCAGGTAGATTATTTGATGCAGTTGCTGCAATACTTGGAATAAACTTTTATTCAACTTTTCATGCAGAAGCTCCAATGAGATTAGAAGCTATTTTAAACCCTACTATAAATCAGCAGTATAACTATGATTTAATTGATGAGAAAATATCATTTAAACCAACAATAAAAGAAATAATAAAGGATTATATGAACAAAATACCTGTATCAGAAATATCTGCCAAATTTCATAATACAATAATCAAATTAATTATTGAAATGGCTATTGATATTAGAAGAAAAACAGGATTGAATGATATTGTATTGTCCGGTGGAACTTTTCAGAACAGGTATATTACATCAAATGTTGAAACCAGGTTAACAAACGAAAATTTTAAAGTATATTTACCTGATAACATTCCGGTTAATGACCAGGGAATAGCAATCGGGCAATTGGCCATTGCAGCCAAAATGAGAGAAAAAGGAATGATTTAGTTCTCAGTTCTCAGTACCCAGTTCTCAAAACACAACTTTAAACTTTGAACTTTAAACTTATAACAGATAGTGAAAAAGTTACAAGTTAAATCAACATTAATAAACAGAATAAAAGTTAAAATCTAATTTCCCATGCACGAAATGTCCGTAGCGCTAAATATTATAGATATTGCTACTGAACAAGCTACGAAAGAAAATGCAGCAAAAATACTCGAGGTAGAGTTGGATATTGGAACTTTATCCGGTATTGAATTGGAATCTATGCAGTTTGCTTTAGATATTTCTGTTAAAGGCACATTACTCGAAAACTCAAAAATAAAAATCAACAAAATTAAAGCAAGAGCAAAATGCTCCGATTGTAAAAATGAATTTGAAGCCTTAAATTTATTCAATAGTTGTCCTGAATGTAACAGCTATAATACCATAATATTAAAAGGTAGGGAATTACAGGTTAAATCATTAATAATAGATTAAAAAGGAGGTTAAAATGTGCGATACATGCGGATGCGGAAATCCTGAAAATGAAATAAAAATCACAATTCCTGGTGAAGAGCAAAAACATAGCCATGTTCATTCTCACAATGGGATTGAGCACGAACATGAACATAATCATAATCACGATCATGGACGTCAGCATGACCATGAACATAGCCATGATCACGATCATAGCCATGGAAGGCTGCTAAAAGTTGAAACTGACATATTAAGTAAAAATAATTTACTTGCTGAAAGAAACAGGGGTTATTTTGAAGCTAAGAATATAATTGCATTAAACCTTATGAGTTCACCCGGTTCCGGCAAGACTACCCTGCTCGAAAAAACAATTATAGAACTTAAGAAACAACATTCAATTGCGGTTATAGAAGGCGACCAGCAAACTTTAAATGATGCAAAAAGAATTGAATCTGCCGGTGCTCCTGTTGTCCAGGTAAATACAGGAAATGGCTGTCATCTTGATGCGGATATGATTAATAAAGCAATTAAAAAACTGGAGATTAAAGATAATTCGTACTTATTTATTGAAAATGTTGGTAACCTCATTTGTCCCTCATTGTTTGATTTAGGTGAGGCTAAAAGAGTTGTAATAATTAGTGTAACTGAAGGCGAGGACAAACCCATAAAATATCCAACAATATTTGAAGGCGCTGATCTGTGCATAATCAATAAGACAGACCTTCTTCCATATGTTGATTTTAATGTTGAGAAAGCTAAGGAATATGCCTTGCAGGTAAATCATCATTTGGAATTTTTAGAGGTATCTGCAAAAACATTGAAGGGAATGGAGAAATGGATTGAATGGCTTAAAAAGCTTATTAACCTGAGTTCGATATAAAATTAAATTTACAGAAACCAAAGAGAGGGTGAGATTTTGAGAATAAAACTTGAAAGAATAACGAGTTATTTTAAAACATTTTATT
>DAOVJU010000104.1 GCA_030632095.1 Chlorobiota bacterium | reverse complement strand
GGGTTAATTCAAGAAAATATGGGGAAGCATATGGAAAACCTCGAAATGCCCAAAGGGAAACCAAATAGAGGGCAACCTTCTTAGAATAAAATGTTTTAAAATAACTCGTTATTCTTTCAAGTTTTATTCTCAAAATCTCACACTCTCTTTGGTTTCTGTAAATTTAATTTTATATCGAACTTAGGTTATTAACTTAGTTTTTAATTATAAATATGAAAATCACAAGCTTCAAGTACCAAATTACAACTTTGCGAAGCTATATCACGAACACCATATTAAATAAATAAAGTTTAACAATGATTGCCATTGATAAATTTGAACTGGAAAACGGATTGCGTGTTGTTGTTAATAAAGACACAACCACTCCTGTTGCAACTATAAATTTATTATATGATGTGGGGGCAAGGGATGAAGATGAAAATAAGACAGGTTTTGCACATTTATTTGAGCATCTGATGTTTGGAGGTTCTGTGAATATCCCAAATTACGATATTGAATTACAAAAAGCAGGTGGTGAAAACAACGCTTTTACTTCCAACAATATAACAAATTATTATATCACATTACCCAGACAAAATCTTGAGACGGCATTTTGGCTTGAGTCAGACAGGATGCTGGAACTTGATTTCTCGCAAGAAAAACTAAAAATCCAGCAAAATGTTGTTATAGAAGAATATAAACAACGATATTTAAACCAGCCTTATGGAGATATATGGTTGTTGTTACGCCCAATAGCATATAAGGTACATCCATATAAATGGGCAACTATCGGGAAAGATATTTCACATATCGAAAATGCAACACTTGAAGATGTAAAAGATTTCTTTTATAGGTTTTATGCACCAAACAATGCTGTACTTGTTGTAGCTGGTAATGTTGAAACAAGGGAAATAGAAGATTTGTCAAATAAATGGTTTGGTACTATTGAGAGAAGAAAAGTTGCTGTTAGAAGTTTACCCGAAGAGCCTCATAAAACAAGTGCTGAATGTAAAGAAGTTCAAAAAGATGTTCCGTTTGATGCAATTTATAAAAGCTATCATATGTGTTCACGCCTGGATACGGATTTTTATGGCTATGATTTATTGTCAGATATACTTTCTAATGGAAAATCTTCACGTTTATATGAAACATTAGTTAAAAGGAAAAAACTGTTTAGTGAAATAAATGCATATATAACCGGAGATCACGATCCTGGCTTGTTTATAATTAGCGGTAAACTCATTAAAGGAGTAAAAATGCAAGTTGCTGCAGATGCCATCGAAAAGGAATTAAATAAATTGAAAACTGATCTTGTTTTGGAATATGAATTGCAAAAAGTTAAAAATAAGATTGAATCAATACAGATTTTTTCCGAAATCAGCATTTTGAATAAGGCAATAAACCTTGCAATGCATGAATTATTAGGTGATGCAAAAAATATAAATAAAGAGGTGGAGCGGTACCGACAAGTTGATAATCATCAATTACTACGTATTGCAAATAAGATGTTCAGGCCTGAAAACTCAGCAACATTGTATTATAAATCTGTAAATTAATGCTAAAATCATGCTCAAACCAGATAGAAAAGTTGCTCCATATATCAAACCAATTGTTATTAATGAGTTTATTGAACCTGAAAATATTCAGTTAAAAAACAAGCTACCTGTTTATTTAATTAGTGGGGGTACTCAACCGGTTGTAAAAATTGATTTTATTTTCCAGGCCGGTTACTGGTATCAAAAACAACCATTAATTGCTTCAACAGTAAGTTCAATGTTAATTGAAGGCAGTAAAAAATATACATCATCAGAAATAGCAGAGAAACTTGACTATTATGGGGCTTTCCTTTCGCAAAACAGTAATAATGATACAGCAATTGTTACACTGTATACTTTAACTAAATTCTTACCGGAAACACTTGATATTACTGAAGAAATTATAAAGAATTCAATTTTTCCCGAAAGAGAATTAAAGATAAATCTAAAAAGGCGAAAGCAAATGTTTCTGGTTGAGCAAGAAAGAACCAGAACTTTAGCTAACAGAAAGTTAAATGAAGTTCTGTTTGGTAATAATCATCCTTATAGTAAAATACTTAAAGCAGATGATTATGACAATATAAATAGTGAAAGCCTTCTTTCATATTATGATTATTATTTTTCTTCGTTAAATTGTAAGGTAATTGCAGCAGGTAACCTGGATACGAAGTTTTTAACTTTAATAGAAGAAAGATTTGGTTCAGATGACTGGATAAAAAAAAATAAACACGATGATCTGGTTTATGCTATTCAAACAAAAAGTAAAAAAAAACACTATGTAAAAAAGGAGGGTGCTGTGCAGTCGGCAATAAGTATTGGTAAAGTACTATTTAACAGGCTACACACTGATTTTATGGAACTAAAATTTCTGACTGTTTTGTTTGGTGGCTATTTTGGTTCAAGGTTAATGAAAAACATTCGTGAAGAAAAAGGATATACTTATGGTATTTCTTCAAGTGTAGTATCTTTTTTACACAGTGGGATTTTTGTTATTAATACCGAAGTAAAATCTGAGGTAACTAATAATGCCTTGAAAGAAATTTATTACGAATTAGACAGGCTTAAAGAGGAATTAGTTCCTGAAAATGAACTTGAAAAAGTAAAAAATTATATCTTAGGTGATTTATTAATAATGTTTGATGGCCCTTTTGCCTTATCAGATAGTTTCAGGTTAGTGAATGATTATAATCTGAATTTCAATTATTACAAGCAATATATTGAAAAGATCAAAAACATTACATCTGAAAGAATTAAAGAATTAGCAACCATGTATTTGGATAAAAGCGATATGATTGAAATAGTTGCCGGGCCATAGTTTTCATAATATAAAACAAAGATTTATCTTTACAAGGCATTTTATAATTATCTTTTTAATTACAATATGTACTCAATACAAGTTTATGTCAAAAAGATTATTCTTAGTAATATTTATAATAACGTTTTTTTCGTTTAAATCTGTTTCGCAAAAAAGATTTGAAATTGATTCTGTAAGTGTTTGTAACAGTATATGTGTTATAGCCTGGTATAAGATGGATACATCAGATATTGATTCAGTTAAAATTGGTTATGCACTACCAAATGGAGACACCGATTCAATAGGTGTAGCACAAGCTGATAATTTCTTTTTTACGGATATTGATGTTAATACTGAAAGAAGTCCGAATGACAGTATTCAAACATTTAGAGTAACAAGTTATGGTTATGACCTTGGAGCATCCCCCTGGGGCAATAGGCATAACACTATTTTTCTGGAATACGAATTTGATTGGTGCACTTCAGAAATTACTTTAAGTTGGAATAAATATAATTACTGGCCTGAATTAGTTACAGATGATAGTGGAGTTGATTATTATAAAATCTATGCTGTGGTAAACGATGATACAAACTATGTAAGTCAGGTTGAACCTGCAGAAATTGCAGAAAATCTTGAATACACATTTCAGCTTGAAGATGGAGAAGCATCTTATAAATTCTATGTAAGGGCATTTGGTTTTTTTGATAATACATCTACTTCCAATGTAGTAAGCATGGATGCTGATGTTTTGATCCCTCCCGATACATTAATTGGCAATTATGCTTCGGTAACTGCAGATAACTTTATTGAACTATCTTTTGAAATTGACCAGGATGCAGATATTGAATATTATAAATTATTAAGATCAGAAAAATATAATGAAGATTATGATTCTGTAAAATATATTTATCATTCTCAAATATCTGATTCATTAGTTACATTTATTGATTCTGTAGATTATGTTGATATAAAATATTATTATATGTTGATTGCAGTTAACGAATGTCAATTATCTATTGATACTTCTAATGTTACAGGTAATATAGTTTTAACTACAATTGCTAATGAAGATCAGACAGATTCATTGATTTGGACCTTACCTGTCCCAAATTCAAATGATACATATTATTTTACCCGGATTCGTAATGTTGCAAATGATAGTGTAACTGACAGCCCGTTAATGATAAATGTTACTGAATATTCAGATGATATTTCTTCTTTCACCTATGATCGTTCAGATGGGAAATTCTGTTATTATATTGAAGGAATATGTGAAAGTAATTCTAATTATCATTATTATTCAAACACATCATGTGTTATTCAATCACCATTGGTTTATATGCCAAATGCATTTACTCCCGATGGCAAAGGACCAGAAGCTAATAATACATTCTATCCAATTATCTCATATGCATCTGAATTCAATTATCAAATGATTATTTATAACAGATGGGGAGAGTTAGTGTTTGAAACTACAGAGAAACCAACAAACGATGTAACTGATCCTACAGGGAAATGGGATGGTACTTATTTAAATCAGGGTAAACCGGTTAAGCCAGGTGTTTATATTTATTATATTAATTATTCAAATGCTCAAAAACGGTCTATAACAATTACCGGACATGTAACAGTTATATATCCCTAGAAAGAAGAAAGACAAGAGACAAGAGATAAAAGATAAAAGATAAGAGATAAGAGATAAAAAGATAAAAGATAAGAGATAAAAAGATAAAAGATAGAAGATAGAATACAGTAGTCAGAAGTTACAATTATTGAATTTTAGATTACCAGAAGATAAGAACTAAGAACCATGAACAAAAACTCAAGACTCATAACTAACTTGAAACCTGGAACTTGAAACTTGGAACTCAAAATTAAGAACCAAAACTTATTACACAAATCCCATACTCTCATTAACACATTATCAAATTTTCAGATTAATTTATTACCCCAAACTTTATTTTTTTTGACTTTTTAATAAATAATTAATACAAATACGCTGCAAATCAATTAATTTTGTATAGATAATTTCAATTAGCAATAATGTAGATGGCACTTACACAGTCGGAAGAGGACATAAAATATATTGAGCAGAGTTTCACAGAGCTACTAAAAGTTTGTATTCGTTGCAATAAAAAAGATGATAAAGCAATGATAAAACATGCTTTTCAGATAGCTAATGAAGCTCATAAGCACATGCGGCGTAAATCTGGTGAGCCATATATCATTCACCCACTTGAAGTTGCTAAAATTGTCACCAAAGAAATCGGGTTAGGGGCAAAATCAATCACTTGTGCTATTCTTCATGATGTAGTTGAAGATACTGATTATACAATTGAAGATATTGAAAATTTCTTTGGGAAAAAGATTGCATATATCATTGATGGCCTTACGAAAATGTCAGATGTTTTTGATAGAAATTCTTCCTTACAAGTTGAGAATTTCAGAAAAATGCTTCTCACTTTATCCGATGATGCAAGGGTTATTCTTATAAAACTGGCAGATAGGTTACATAATATGCGAACTTTAAATTCAATGCCTCCTAATAAGCAATTAAAAGTGGCAGGTGAAACGCTTTATTTATATGCACCTTTGGCACATCGCTTAGGTTTATATGCCATAAAAACTGAATTGGAAGATTTAAGCCTAAAATATAGACATCCTGAGATATATGAAGAATTATCACGAAAAATTATAGAAAACGAAAAACGCCGTTTGCATAAAATAAACATGTTTACTTTACCTATTTCACAAAAACTTACTGAGCAGGGAATCAAATTCAGGGTTGCAGGAAGACCTAAATCAATATATTCGATCTGGAACAAAATGCAAACCAAAAACGTTGCATTTGAAGAGGTGTATGATTTATTAGCTATTCGTATAATATTTACAGCACAGGAAGGTACATCTGAAAAAAATCAGTGCTGGAATATATATTCTTTAATTACTGATATTTACAAACCAAATCCTAACCGTATTCGCGATTGGGTAAGTACTCCAAAACTGAACAGTTATGAAGCCCTGCATTCAACCGTTATGGGACCGGGAGGTGAGTGGGTTGAGATTCAAATACGGTCTGAAAGAATGGATGAGATAGCAGAACGTGGTTTTGCAGCTCATTACAAATATAAGAACGTCAAATCTGAAGAAAGTGAACTGGACAAATGGGTCAAAAAGATCAGGGAAATGCTTGAAGATCCAAATTCTGATGCACTTGAGTTCCTTGATGATTTTAAATTAAACCTGTTTTCTTCAGAAATTTTGGTCTTTACACCTAAAGGTCATATTAAAACTCTTCCAAAAGGAGCAACCACACTTGATTTTGCTTATGAAATACATACCGAAATTGGCAATCATTGTATAGGAGCTAAAGTAAATCACAGATTAGTTGGATTAAGTTATGTGCTTAATAGTGGCGATCAGGTTGAAATTTTAACATCTGAAAAGAAAAGACCTGAAAGACAATGGATTGACTTTGTAGTTACCGCCAGGGCTAAAGCGGCCATTAAAAATTCATTTAAAGATGAGCGTAAAATATTCATAAAGCAAGGTAAAGTGAGTCTTGAAAACAGACTGAAGGAAATTAATTTATATCCAAACTCAAAGATATTTAAAAAAATATTTGATCACTACGCAATCTATAATAAGGATGATATTTACAACAAAATTGGAAATAGTGAGATTGATCTTGAAGAAATTGTAAAACTTCTTAAAAAACGCACACGTAGTAAATTGATCAAATATTGGAGGTTGCAGTTTAAGAAAGATGAAAGTGAGAAGATAATGGAAGAGTTCTTGCAAAATAAAAACATCGATAAAAAGAAAACTCTTCTGGTTGATGAAACTGCAGGAATTATTATTGCAAAATGTTGTAATCCAATTCCCGGTGACGATGTTTTAGGATATTTCAACCCTGATCATTCTATTACTATACATAAAACAAAATGCCCAACAGCCATAAAATTAAATTCCAGCTATGGAGAGCGAATGGTAAAAGCCGAATGGAAAGCCCAACAAATACTTTCATACCTTGCCAAAATAAAACTTAATGGCATTGATGAATTAGGTATTATAAACAGGATAACAAATATTATTTCTGAACAGCTTGATGTAAATATGCGGGCAATAAATTTCGTAAGCCATGATGGTGTTTTTGAAGGAACCATGGATTTATACGTGCACAATGCAAATGTCCTGAATAATCTCATCATGAATCTTATGAAGCTTAAAGGTGTCCTATCCGTAAACCGCATTGAATCCATAGAAGAATAATTTCTTCTTTTAATTTATTCTAAATATCAATAATTTTATATATTTTTATTTCCTTATTTAAAATTAGTCCAATTATGCTTAACGTAAGTGCAAAAGATACTGTAAAACAGGTATTTACCGAATATCTTGAAAAAAGAGGGCATAGAAAAACACCAGAAAGATTTGCAATATTAGATGAAATTTACTCTCGCGAAGGTCATTTTGATATAGAATCACTTTACATTTTTATGAAAAACAAAAATTACAGAGTGAGCAGGGCAACATTATATAACACTATTGAATTATTGCTTGAATCCAATCTTGTGATTAAGCATCAATTTGGCAAAAACATTGCTCAATTCGAAAAAGCCTATGAATATCAGCAACATGATCACCTTATTTGCACCAAATGTGGAAAAGTTATTGAGTTTTGCGATCCCAGAATACAAGAAATAAGAGCTACAGCAGGAGAATTGGCAGATTTTAAAATATCCTACCATTCGTTATATTTTTATGGATTATGTACCGAATGTTCACAAAAAAGTTCCGCGAAAAAAACCATTTAGGTATATTTGTTTTTTTAATGATCACAACAAACCATGTTTTAATTTAGTAATATTACCTGTATAATTATATTTTGAAACAGGTGGTTTGTGCAAACGGGTTTATGACAAATAATTCTCAGATAAAATAAATTCTCATAATGAAAGCAGATGTACTTTTAGGCCTCCAGTGGGGAGATGAAGGAAAAGGCAAAATTGTTGATGTTCTTACTCCCAATTACAATGTTATTGCAAGATTTCAAGGTGGCCCCAATGCAGGACATACACTCGAATTTAATGATATTAAGCACATATTGCATACTATACCATCTGGTATTTTTCGAAATAATACAATTAACATAATTGGAAATGGTGTTGTTATTGATCCTGTAATTTTTTTAGAGGAAATAAATCAAATTCATGAATTAAATATTGATTTAAAGGATACATTATTAATATCAAAAAAGGCACATTTAATATTACCTACACACCGAATGCTGGATGCTGCTTATGAAAAAGCAAAAGGGAAATCAAAGATCGGATCTACGTTAAAAGGCATTGGTCCAACATATACTGATAAAATAAGTAGAAGTGGTTTAAGGGTTGGTGATATATTAAGTGTCGGTTTTAATAGCAAATATTCTAAACTAAAGCAAAAACATACTGCTATACTGGATCAATACTCGTTTATTGAAGATTATAGTGAATATGAAAATAAATGGTTTGAGGGTATTGAGTTGCTTAAGTCATTTAAACTAATAGATAGTGAATATGTAATAAATGATTATTTGAATTCAGGGAAGAAGATTTTAGCAGAAGGTGCACAAGGAACGCTTCTGGACATTGATTTTGGCTCATATCCTTTCGTGACTTCTTCAAATACAGTTTGTGCAAGTGCATGTAACGGATTAGGAATTGCGCCATCAGCAATAGGTGAAGTAATTGGTATATTTAAGGCATATTGCACCAGGGTTGGAAGCGGGCCATTTCCAACAGAATTATTCGATATAAATGGTGTGCAGTTACAAAAAAATGGCCATGAATTCGGAGCCACAACAGGTAGGCCAAGAAGATGCGGATGGCTTGATCTGCAAGCATTGAAGTATTCAATCATGATTAATGGGGTTACTAAATTAATCATGACAAAAGCTGATGTATTAAGTGGTTTTGATACCATAAGAATTGCAACCGCATATAATGATGGTGAAAATGAAATAGAACATTTCCCATACGATATTGATGTTGATTTAAAACCGGTTTACAAAGAATTTAAAGGTTGGCAAATTGATATTTGCGATGTTAAGAATTATAACTATTTACCTACTGAATTGAAAGAATACGTTCAATATATTGAAGCTGAAGTAGGAGTCCCTATCTGGATTGTTTCAGTTGGACCAAACAGAGATCAGACTATATTTATG
>DAOVJU010000361.1 GCA_030632095.1 Chlorobiota bacterium | reverse complement strand
AGATTAGGTGTAGGATTACCAACAGCTTCACCACCACCATTAAACCCTGGGTCCATCCAACCGACATCATCAAGAAGAAAGATTAAAATATTGGGTCTTTTACCAAATTTTTTCTCCATTTCCTTTAATTTCTTAAGAGCTTCCGTGTTTTGTGCTGGATGCATCATTACAGGTTCCATATTGTCTGCAATCAATGTAGCCTGTTTACCAAGGTACTGATTGGGATGATCATATCCCTTTGCTGTAGTAGGTCCCGTAGTGGAGCCTCTCGGATTTTGCGACTGTACCACTATCACGAAAGATAATAGCATTAACGCTGTAATTGTTAATTGTTTAAAATGTTTCATTTTTTTAAAATTTTAGTTAAACATTAATTAAGTAAAGTTAATTTATTTTCCCATTCATTCTATTTCAATAATACTTTTCAGTTTGCGTTCGGACACTTTTTTACGAGCCTTTATTTCATTAATTATCCGGAATGATAATTTGCTAACTTCAACTTTTACCTTTGTTATCTATTTTATTCGGTTTCTCAGATGTAAAATATAAATGATAACGCAGTTATATATAGAATGAACTTCTATACTAACAGCTAATATTTCTTATAATGTAGAAGTTTATTCAATTTACCGACAAATATAAACAATATTTCGATGTTTTCCAAAAGGAATTTTACATTTTAACCAGTTATACACTGTGCATTCCCTATCTTATTATTAATTTCTCTCTGATTTTCGATTCGTTTAAGACCAATTCAATAATGTACATTCCTTGATGAAGCTTTGAAACATCAATTGTACGGGTTATTCGTTTTTTATGTAATACTATTTGGCCAACTTGGTTATAAATATTTACTTCTTTTATAAATATTCCATTCTTGCTAGAAATAAAAAGCTCCTTTTTTGCAGGGTTAGGATATATTGAAAATGTAGATTCGAAATTTATTTTTGGAACCCAACCAACCCCACAAGCCTCTTCTACTTCTTCCTGGCTGTTGCATCCAATGGCATTATTGTATATTGAAATATTACCATTAGGATCGACAAGATAATCGCAAACACTTTTAACATCGCATGTGGATAATAAAGAATTATCGATTATGTATAAATTACTAATAGATCCGGCATCAATATTATGTAGACCCGTCAAACTGGTCAGAGTAGCATTATTAAAAATTTCAAGGTCTCCTCCGATAGAAGTCACATTATCAAGACCCGTCAAACTGGTCAGGGTACTGTTGTTCCGAACCCAAAGATTTTTCCCAATAAAAGTCACATTGTCCAGACCCATTAAACTGGTAAGGGCATCGTTGTTCAGAATTACGAGGTCTTCCCCGGTAGAAGTCACATTATCCAGTCCTGATAAACTGGTCAAAACAACATTGCCATAAATATCAAGGTATCCTCCAATAGAAGTCACATTATTCAGGCTCATTAGACTAATCAGAGCATTGTTGTTATAAATATCAAGATATCCTCCTATGGACGTCACATTATCCAGACCTGTTAAACTTGTCAGGGAATCATTGTACCCAATTTCAAGGTCTCCCCCGATAGAAATCACATTATCCAGACCCGTTAAACTTGTTAGTGATGAATTACCACCAAAGAAATAATCACCAATAATCAGGTCTCCCTCAATAGAAGTTATGTTTTCCAATCCTGTTAAACTTGCCAGTGCATCATTGCTACGAATTACAATATCTCCTCCAATGAAAGTCAAATTATCCAAATCTGATAAATTGGTAAGGCAAGTATTGTGCCCAATACAAAGGTATCCCCCTATAGAAGTCACATTATTCAGTCCTGTTAAACTGGCCAGAACAGGATTGCCAATATAAAAATTACCGATCGAAAGATATCCCCCAAATGAAGTCAAAACATTTAATCCGTTTAAATTAGTGATATCATTCCCAATAATCTCAACATCTCCTTCTATTTCAGTACAGTTAGGGTAATTGGTTTGAAAATTGTCTATCTGGGCTTGCGTTGTAAATATGATTCCCTCAGGCAGGCAGGGTTGGGATGAAGTAGTAGCCTGAATGAATAAGGCTAAAACGATCAATAAAGTTAATTTCTTCATAGCATTTTATTTTTAGTGTTATAATAGTCTTTTGCATTGCGCATAACGCAGTTATTTATATAATAAACTCCTATACTAACAGCTAATATTTCTTATAATGTAGAAGTTTATTCAATTTACCGACAAATATAAACAATATTTTAAAGTTATCCAAAAGGCTTTACATTTTAACCCGTTGAAATCTATAGGTTATCATAACAACGGATTAAAAAGGAATTCGTAAACCTGGTTGATTTTTAATGTACTGAATGACGTTTGAAACAAAGTGACAGTGGCAGTAGCAGTCCGCAGTTAGCAACTATATTTACGGATTACGAATTACGAATTTAATCAAAACACGTAAACACAATAACACATAAACACGCAAACACTTTAACAAAGAATAATGAATGTACAATTGAATTACTATTGAATTACAACTTAATTACTATCGATTTACAATTGAATTACAATTGCATTACTATTGAATTACAACTTAATTACTATCGATTTACAATTGAATTACAATTGCATTACTATTGAATTACAACTTAATTACTATCGAATTACTATTGAATTACAATTGAATTACAATCGAATGACAGATTATCGAATCTCATCCGTATAAAATAACTTTTAACGTATAACCCATAACAGTTACACTATCATTTTTTAAGTTCAAGAACTTCCAGATTAGTAATATTTTTCCCATCAATTGAAAATCTTATGGCTGTAATAACATTGTGAAGTCCGAACTTACCTGCAGCTCCCGGATTTATATGCAATAAATTATATTTCTTATCATGCATAACTTTCAATATGTGTGAATGACCGCAAATAAATAATGCCGGTTTTTCCTTTATAATAATTTCTTTGGCTTTCTTGTAATATTTTCCGGGATAACCGCCAATATGTGTCATAAAAACTTTTATATTTTCACAAAAAAATATTTGTTTACGAGGATAAACAATCCTTATTTCCTTACCGTCAATATTTCCGTAAACTGCTCTTACCGGTTTGAAATTACTTAATTCATTAGCAATATTTATATTTCCAAAATCGCCTGCATGCCATATTTCATCACAATTCTTAAAGAATTTAAATAATTCAGGGTGAAGAAAATTATGAGTGTCGGAAAGCAAACCAATTTGTTTCATTACATTGATTTATTTTGATTGTTAGGTACAATTTGATGTCCTGATTTTTGTGAAAGTTTAAAAGTAATATCAAGACTCATTTTTACTCTCACGGCTTTTTTATCTTTTATTCCGGGTTTCCAGTTCAATAATTTTATGATACGGATAGCTTCCTGGCTGCATCCACCAGCTAAAGGTTCTTCAGCTACAATATTTGAGATCATTCCGTGGGTCTCAATAATAAAACAAACTTTTACAATGCCGGAGATGTTTTGTTTAAATGCTGCTTCCGGATAAATAATGTTTTCATTAATAAATTTGTTCAATGAATAATTTTTTGATTCAAAAACAGGTATTGGACTGCTGTCAATATCTCTTATAGAATAAATTTTATTAGTTGTGTCAACAGGCTGGTAAGGATAAGTAATTTCCGCGTATCCTCTTATTTTACAATTTTTTTTATATTTTTTTATATTAAATTTTATAGAAAATGTATATCTGCTTGCAACCGGTTTTCCAAAATTTTCAGCAGGTATCCAAATAATTTTTTTAAAAATTCTAATAGCTTCTTTATCAATTTCAGGGCTTACCGGTTCAATTATTTTCAAATGCTGTATGCTTCCGTCAGGATTTATAATAAAAGATAATTCTACTATTCCTTCGGCTTTTTCCTGAATTGCCTTTTCGGGATAAACCATCTCTGCTTTAATGAAATCCTTTAATTGGCTTTTGTTCATATAACAACTTGCAGGAATGAAATTTTGTGCTCCAATATTACCGGAGATCAGAATAAATATTATAAATAATATTTTAAAATTTACCTTATTTATATTTATGGTTAGCATTTTGTTCTATGATTTAATGTTGTAAAGGTATAAAATTATTTAAATTTATTATTAATGCGAATCAAGGGTTGAAATAGACTTTTTTTTTACCACAAAGGATGCACAAAGGATATCACAAAGTCACCCTAAGGACTAATGAATTACTCGTTTAATACCGTCTTTCAAATGTCTTACATTAAAGTTTGCCAATAAGTCTAAATTACACATGAGAATCAAATTATTTCTTTGTGATACTTAGTGATACCGATAGTTATCGGTATTGTGTGACTTCGTGGTTTAATAAAATTTCAACACTTGATTCGCATTATTAAGTGTAGTATGAAAAATAATTTATAATTTTACAGAAATAAAAAAAATACTTATGATGGAAATAGTTTATATTGTAATTGGCTTGATATTCGGTATTATAATAACATGGTTATTAGTGAAAAATAAATT
>DAOVJU010000078.1 GCA_030632095.1 Chlorobiota bacterium | reverse complement strand
AATTCTTTTTAAGATATTCTACACGAATTGTATTTAAAAATCCATCCAAAGCATATTTTGAGGCACAATATCCGGTTCTTCCGGGTAGGGGAGTTATGCCGCTCAATGATGAAATTCCAATAACACTGCCTTTTTTCTTTAACAAATAAGGCATAGCATATTTAGTACAATATATAGCTCCATAAAAATTAGTATCCATGAGCTTCTCAATAACCGATAAATCTAAATCGGAAAAACTTGCGTGCATTGAAATTCCTGCATTACTTATCAATATATCAATAGTTCCAAAATGGCTAACAGTTTGTTTAATTAAATTATTACAGTCTTCTTTTTTTGTAACATCTGTCTTAACAATTAATGCGTTTCCACCTCTTTCTTGTATCTTATTTTGTATTACTGACAACAAAAATATGTTCCTTGATGCAAGTACAACTTTTGCACCCCGTTTCGCAAATTCAAAGGCCAGTGCTTTTCCAATACCTGATGAAGCACCAGTAATTATTACAACTTTGTTACGCAATTTATTTTTTTTTCTATGTGCTTTTGTATTTACTGTTTTAGATGATATTTCCTTAATAGTAATTGTCATGACTTTAACAATTTGACTTTTCTCGTTTTTTAGTCAGGTTGAATTTTTTTTTTACCTCTTTTCTATTCCCCTGATAAAAATTGATATTAATTCTCTCATTCTATTTTCCAGTTTCATATACTCTTCATTAATAAAAAAAGGTATTTCAAGGCCTTTTAATACAGTTAATAAAGCACTTGCAGTCAATTCAATATCTCTAATTTCAAATTCATTATTATTCACACCACTTGTTAATAATGATTTAACAAGAACAATTTCTTCGTTATCATATTTTGCCCTGATCTTTTCAATAAATGGAAGATAACTTAAATAGTCATTTTTCAATGCATCATAAAAGTTAGCAAGCTTATGTATTGTCTGCATTCTTACAATAATATAATTGGCGAGTTTTTCTTTAGCATTTTTGCTTTTATCAATTGATGCTACTAATTCGGATCGTAAGGTCTGAAACTCTTTTTCTACAACACCCTGAAATAATTCTTCCTTGTTTCTAAAATAGTAATAAATGGAACCTTTTGCTTTATGGGCTGCACGGGCAATTTCATCAACCGTAGTTTTATGAAAACCGAATTTACTAAAGATTAATCCGGCGACATGTAAAATTTTTTCTTTGGTATTATCAATTCTCATAATTGTTCTTTTTGACTAATTTCGTTTTGTTGTACAAATGTAAAATGTTTTTTTGTAAAATACAAGGTGTTGAAATTGCGGCATAAACAACCTAAAATATAACAGATTTGAACAACATATTGGTAAAAGTGCTTGCTTAGTCGCCTAATAATTTGATTTTTTCTCAAAATACTTTAAATTTGATAGTATTCATAAACATTTTATATAGATATTTATAGGATGACAAGTGCTACTATGATAATGAACAGGTTTCTTTTAATTCTCATTTTATTGGTTTTTATTAATAAACCATTAAAATGCAGCATGTTAACTGATACAACAAATTTTGATCTTGAATTAACTATTTTAAATGATAAGCTTCAGAAACTAAAGGCTAATAATTATTTCTTAAGGAAGAAACTTAAGAATTTCATTAAAGAATACAATAATGAAATTCATAACCAGCAATATTTTAACGACAGCTTATTTGAAGAAGTTTTGCTTATTCGGGATGATGTAAACGCAAACCTGAATGATATGAAAAAACTAGAAAGAAGCATTTATTACGAGAAAAGAAATATAGCTAATCTTGAACAAGACACCAGGATTAACTTGAATGTAATTGTTATATTTCTAGTGTTGGTATATTTACTAACTGCATTATTTTTATTGTTAAATCGCAGAAGGTTTAATCGTTATTGTACCCACCTTAATGAAAAAGTAAAAAAATATAATATACAAATAGAAAGCCAGTCGAATGCATTGAAAGATTATTTATTAAAAATGTTTGACAAAAATGAAAAATCGTTTAAAGAATTAAACGAACAACTGAAGAATGATTTAAATAAAAAAATTATTGATCATAAATCACATACTGATAGTAGGTTTCGAGAAATCTCCAATCAAATAGATGACAAATTTTCATAAACCATTCATTTTCAGTAAGTTTTGAAATTCTGTTATTGGCGGAAACGAAGCAATCTATTTCTTTGTAGTTCAGCAGTTTGAGATCGCTTCACTTCACAATGAACGAAAACACCCTTTTAGACCAGATTCATTCTTTTACATTTACTAATTCATCGATGGCTCGGTATAAATAATCATTTTCATAACCACGGTTTGCTCCAAAATTAAAAAGTTTCGCTTTCAGGTTTATTTTACTTTTACTTTTGATGTTTCCTGTTTTCTTTTCAAGCTCATTCAATATAAGATTATAATATTTCTCCGTATCGATTAAATCTAATATGGTAGTCGTAATGCCTGGATCTACTTTTTTTATTTTCAATGCAAATTCAACCTTTCTTTTTCCCCACTTATTCAACCAAATCTTATCATGTACAAAATGTTTAACATATCTTTTTTCATCAATAAATTGTTCTTTAATTAAATATTTAATAATTTTTTCAATCTTGCCCTCACTTACCTTCCATGAACATAATTTATCAAAAATCTCAGTAACACAGTATTCCTTTCTACTGCATAGATACATTGCTTTTGATAGTGCTTTCTTATATTCCATAAATTTTACTTTGCTGCCCTTAACATCCTGTTTTTTTTATGCAAATCACGTTTCAACTCAACATTACTAAAGCCTTCTGAAGCCAATAATTCTTTACATTCATTTCCATATTTCTCATTTATTTCAAAATATATCATACCGCCTGATTTTAAATTATGTTTAGCAAATTCTGCGATAGATTTGTAAAATAATAATGGATCATCATTTGAAACAAACAGTGCTTCATGTGGTTCATGCCCTAATACATTTAATTCCATATTTTCTTTTTCGCTATTTAGAACATACGGCGGATTGCTTACAATAATATCAAAACTTAAATTATTAATACAATTAATTGCTAATATATCCAATTCTATAAAGTGTATATTTAAATTATTTGATTCAGCATTTAACCTGGCAATTTTAAGTGCACCAGCCGATTTTTCTATAGCAGTAATATTTGCTTTTTTAATATTTGCTGCTAATGCAAGTGCTATGCAACCACTTCCTGTTCCAATGTCCAGAATATTTGGATTGTAAATTAAATTACTTTTTAAAATCCAGTCAACAAGCTCTTCTGTTTCTGGCCGTGGTATTAAAACAGATTGATTAAGATTTAATTTTAAATTATAGAATTCAATTTCACCAATAATATATTGAATAGGTTTAAATGATTTAAGATCATCAATTATTATGATTAGTTTTTTATAAATAGATTCAGAAATTCTCATATCTGTATTGGTGTGAATTTTTATTCCTGGCATATTTAATAGAAATCCAAACACTATGTAAGTAAAACTCTGTATTTCAACTTTTGGATAATATCCTATAAGTGCGCTTTTAAAATAGGCTAAAGCTTCTTTAAGTTTAATTAATTGCATTGTTTTGCTTATTTATTAATTTTATAAATATAATTGGTACAGAACAGTGTTGCAATTTTATTTTTCATATAAAATGAATTCTTAATGCACAAAAAATATATACAAAGATGCATATCACTTGCTAAAAATGGTGCAGGTTTTGTTTCGCCAAATCCAATGGTTGGATCTGTAATTGTTTATAATAACATAATTATAGGTGAAGGATACCATCAGAAATTTGGGAATGCACATGCAGAAGTAAATGCAATTAATGCAGTATATAATAAACCATTGTTGAGAGAATCAACACTGTATGTTAATTTGGAGCCCTGTTCACATTTTGGAAAAACACCACCTTGTACAGATCTGATAATAAAAAACAAAATTCCAAGAGTGGTAATTGGTTGTGTTGATGAGCACTCAAAAGTTGCCGGCAAGGGAATACTTAAATTGCAAAATTCGGGAATTGACGTAAAATCAGGTGTTTTGGAAAAAGAAAGTATTGAATTAAATCGTCGGTTTTTTACATTTCATAAAAAGAAAAGACCTTATATTATCTTAAAATGGGCACAAACACTTGATGGTTTTATTGATATTACACGAACTAAAAACAATTTGAGCCACCCCAGGTGGATTACAAATGATATTTCAAGGTCGTTAGTTCATAAATGGCGTGCTGAAGAAGCAGCTATAATGGTTGGTACAAATACCGCAGAAAAAGATAATCCGAAACTTAATGTGCGGGAGTGGACAGGACAAAATCCTGTGCGCGTTGTTTTAGATCGTAGTATGAGGTTATCTAATCAGCTATTCTTATTCGATCAATCTATACCGACTATAGTTTTTACGGAAGAAAATGTAATGTCAAAAAGGAACCTTGATTATGTAAAAATAAATTTTGAAGATCATGTTATTAAACAAATTTTAAATTATTTGTATGAAAAAGAAATATTATCAATAATTATTGAAGGTGGTCAAAAGTTATTAACAAGTTTTATTAAACAATTTTTATGGGATGAAGCCAGGGTTTTTATAGGTAATAAACTTTTTTATGATGGTGTTAAAGCGCCTGAGCTAAATGAATCAGTTGCTGAACAGTTACAACTTGAAGAAAGCAAATTGCTCATTTTTCGGAATAAGTAATCATTAAATAACATTTATATATTAGATTAAATATTTGTGAATCAGCCATGAAAATTATAAATTTGATTTTTTAAAAACAATTAGCTAAAACTAGAAAGAAAACTATATATTTATATTTTAATTAAGTTCTAGCTTTTTTTGATATTAACAAATTTCCTTTTATTAAACGTAATTGCATGAAAAGTATATATTCACTACTGCTAAGCGTATTTTTATTTTTTTACTTACCAGGATTAAATACTATCTCACAAACAATAAAAGGTGATGGTAATGTTGTAACTCAGGAAAGAGTAGTCCCTCCATTCCGGGGCATTATAGCAACCGGATCTTTTGAATTATTCCTTACTCAAGGAGAGGAACAAAAAATTGTTATTGAGGCTGATCAAAATCTTCACAATTTGCTTATTTCAAATGTTAGAAATGAAATGCTTAATGTTCAAATTATTGGGGAGGTAAGAAAAGCTAAATCATTAAAGGTTTTTATTACTCTGGTAAACATAGAACATTTAATTGCTATAGGTGCAGTAGATATTAGAACTGACACAACTATTATAACTGAAAGATTAGCTGTATTTATAAGCGGTATTTCATCAATTAAATTGAATATATCTGCAAAAGAACTTGAATTTGAGATTACAGATGGAGCTTATTCATATTTACAGGGTGAAGTTGAAAATTTTGACATCAGGGTTACCGATGAAGCCGAAATAAATGCCTTTAATTTAATTGCTAAAAATTGTGATGCAAAAGTAAGTGGCTATAGTGATGCTAAACTAAATGTTTTAGATGAAATGAAATTACGTGTCACAGGTGCCAGTAATTTGTATTATAAAGGAAATCCAAACATTACTGACCGGATCTTTTCAGGTACTGGATTTATTATTAAAAGAAGGATTAACTAATAACCTGAGTTCGATATCAAACTCATTTTCTTTTATTTGACATAGCATATTGTTCAATATGCTTAATAAAATTATCTGAATCTTCATTTAAAAATGTCACTGAGATTTTAATGCTAAAAGCAGGCAATTGACTAATGTTTGCAGCAAGTTTGCCGGTTTTTATTCTTAATGAATCTTTTTCGGTGGTTAATATTAATTTATTGCTATTTTCTATTTTTTCAAATAAAGCAGATATTTTCTTTATATCCCTGGTTTTAAATGAATAATGATCCGGATAATTTAAATGAATTATATCTTCAGTTATTGTGTTTAGAAAATTAAATAACGGGGTTGGATTTGCAATTCCGGTAATTAATAATATGGATGACTTTCTTAGTTTTTCGTCCGAAATTGATATAGTTTCGTTACTAAACAAATGATTTAACTCCAGGTAATTATAGCTTGTAAAATATAAGTTTTGATAAGGAAAGGTATCAAATTCTTTAAACAATATTCTTTGTTCAATTGGTTTAAGCTCTTGCGGGCATTTTGTTACTAAAATAATGTGTGCCCTCTTTTTTTCGTATGCTGGCTCTCTTAATCTTCCATAGGGAAGCAATTTATCCTTGGTAATTAGCCGGTTATAATCTACAAGTAAAATTGATAATCCGGGATTTACATAGCGATGTTGAAATGCATCATCAAGAATAATAATATCAAATTTTTGTTTAACCTTTTCCGAAATTAAAGTATCTATTCCATGAACCCTTCGTTCATCAACAGCAACCGTAATTTCAGGATACTTTTTTTTTATTTGTAATGGTTCATCTCCTACCTGATCAACAGACATTGATTCGTCAACTTCAATAAAACCTTTAGTTTTTCTTTTATATCCGCGGCTTAATACTGCAATATTTAATCTGTCTTTCAAGTTTTCTACTATATATTCAACATGTGGGGTTTTTCCAGTGCCTCCAACTGTTATATTTCCAACCGAAATAATGGGTATATCATATTCCTTTGATTGGATAATGTCATTGTCAAATAAGAAATTTCTAATCCATATAATAAATCCATAAATAAGCGATAAGGGGTAAAGTAAAAAACGCATGTTACTTATGCTTTAAAAAAATCAGGAATTTCATAAAAAGATATTCTCAATACGAAATTCCTGATAAAATAATCAAAAAAATCTTTTATTTAATTTCTATATTATATGGAATTCTTGCTAAAATACCATCCTGATCAATTGCATTCTTGAGGTTTTTATAATAATCATAGCTTTCCCCCAATTCATTTTTAAGAATCCTTGCTTTTGCATCTCCTGTTAATTCACTTATTATTTGTTCAATAGGATCCTTTTTCTTCGGTAGGTCAATGGTCCTGTAATGCTCTATTCCAGCCATTTCTACTGCAATTTCAATTGCTTTATCCATTCCACCATATACATCAATTAATCCAATTTCCATAGCATTTACCCCACTCCATACTCTACCCTGTCCTATTTCATGAACTTCTTCCTTGGTCATATTTCTTCCTTCTGCAACATGTGATAAGAATGTATCATAAATGCTCTCAATTTCCTTTTGTATGACAGCCTTTTCATACTCATCCAAAGCTCTTGCAAACGAACCATAATCTGAATGATCATTTGTTTTAACCCAGTCTACGGTTATCCCAAGCTTTTTATTTAGAAATTCCTTCCCGTTAAATAAAACCCCAAATACCCCTATTGACCCTGTGATAGTGTTTTCATGAGCTACAATTGTATCTGCCGGACAAGCAATATAATATCCTCCCGAAGCAGCCAGGTCGCTCATTGAAGCAATTACCGGTTTTACTTCCGCAGCAAGTTTTACCTCTCGCCATATTATTTCCGAAGCAAGTGCACTTCCACCGGGAGAATTAATCCTGAAAACAATTGCCTTTATTGTACTGTCTTCCCTGGCTTCACGTAATGCTTTGGAAATTACATCTGAACCAATTTGTTTTGTTTCTCCTTTACCGGTTACTATAGTGCCCTGGGCATAAACAATAGCAATTTTATCCTTGGCCAATCCTTTATGCTTTCTTTTTGGTTTTGGGGCTTTTGTATATTTTTTAATTGTTACCGAATTTATATCCTTATTCTTTTTAACTTCCAGTTTTTCTTTAAGCCCGGCTATTATTTCATCTTTATATTTTAATCCATCAACAAGATTATATTTTAAAGCAGAATCAGCGCTGCTAATGATTAAATTATCAGCATATTTATTTAAATCATTTATAGCAATTTCTCTTTGCTGGGAAATTCCTTCAAGTACATGGTCCCAGATAGATCCCATGAATTTTTCAATTTGTTCACGGTTTGCTTTACTCATCTTATCCAATATCAATGGCTCAACTGCACTTTTAAATTTACCCACTTTTAAAACTTGTGGCTCAATGCCTAGTTTTTCAAGCGATCCTTTAAAAAACATCAATTCTGCACTTAATCCCCTGAAATCAATAATTCCTTCCGGATTTAAATAAACTTCATCAGCAACTGTAGCAAGATAATATGCACCTTGCGAATAAAAATCTGAATAACTGATTATGAATTTACCTGATTCCTTAAAATCAATAAGTGCATTCCTGATTTCTTCAATAGTTGCAATTCTTGCAGGAATAATAGTTAAATCAAGGTAAATACCTTTGATATTATCGTCTTCTTTAGCCTTGTTGATATTCTGAATAATATCATTTAAGCCAAGTGAAGGATTTGGGCTTAAATCGCCATAATCAAAATTCTCAAACGGGTTATCAGATCCACGTTCAGTAATAGGAGAATTAAACTTAGCCACTAATAATGAATTTTCCTTTACCTTAATTTCTTTATCCTGGCTAGACGAAACAACCGCTGCTACTATACCAAAAAATACGAAAAATAGTATAATGGCAGAAATAATAACTCCAACAACAGAAGCTAGCGTTAATTTTAAAAAACTTTTCATTTGTAAATAATTTAATTAATAAATAAGATTAGCAATTTTTGATAATAACAAAACAATAAAATTAAGTAATTATTACTTTGATATTAATAATTATATATATTAATTGACGATTTTATTGATCTATTAGTTACATTTTATTGTATATTATTACAAAATGTCGAAAATATATTTGCTTTTTGGAGGAAATCTTGGTTATCCGGTTAAAAATATTAAGCAGGCATCATTAGGTATGGAAAGGCATATCGGTATTATTATAAAAACTTCTGCATTTTTTGAAAGTAAACCGTGGGGCTTTAAACATGATAATGATTTTATTAATCAACTGGTTGTATATAAAACTTTATTATCACCCTTTAAAGTCCTTGAAATTATTAGAAAGGTTGAATTAGAATTGGGGAGGCATAGAAAATCTCAACATTATGAAGCAAGGACAATTGATATTGATATTCTTTTTTATGATAATGAAATTATAGATACGAAAGAATTAATAATACCTCATCCAAAAATTCAGGAAAGAAGATTTACGTTGGAACCATTGTTTGAAATTGTACCTGGTTTAATCCATCCGGTTTTAAATATATCGATTAAAGAATTACTGGAAAAATGCCAGGATAAATTAATGGTTAAAAAATTGAAGATGATTGATTAACACTACTTTATTTTATTATTCACTTTTTCAGATTTTTTCGCCAAAAGCTAAATCACCTGCATCACCCAGGCCTGGAACAATATAAGATTTTACGGTAAGTTCATCGTCAATTGCACCAACCCAAATACTAATATTTTTTGATGGTAAATGTTTTTGTAGATGATCAACACCTTCTCTGCTGGCAATAACTGATACAATGTGCGTGTGTATAGGGTTCCCTCTTTCTAAAAGTGCTTTATAAGATAATACCATAGATGCACCTGTAGCTAACATTGAGTCTGAAATAATTACTGTTTTTTTATTAATATCCGGACAAGAAATATGCTCAAAATGAATGTTAAATGTTCCATCTTTCTCATATTTTCTATATGCTGAAATAAATGCATTTTGAGCTTTATCAAAATAGTTCAATAATCCCTGATGTAAAGGTAAGCCTGCACGCATAATGGTAGCCAAAACCGGCTGATTGGCTAAAACCGGGACCTTTGCAATACCAAGTGGCGTTTGAATTGATCTTTCAGTAAATTCCAGAGCCTTGCTTATTTCATAAGCAAAAATTTCACCTACTCTCTCCAGATTCAGTCTAAACCTAAGACTATCCTGCTGGATATTTTTATCTCTAATTTCAGCTATATACTGATTTAAAAGAGAGTTTTCAACTCCAAGAACATGTAACATCCTATTGTTCAATTTATTAGCTTT
>DAOVJU010000351.1 GCA_030632095.1 Chlorobiota bacterium | reverse complement strand
TTCAGCATCATTAAAACTTAAAGTGCTAATTCTGATATCATTATCTGCAAAAACTGTTTTAGCATTAATATTTGAAAATATATGTTTGCTTCCTTTTAAACCAAGTGACGCGTTTTCAAGATATGATTCCCCGGAAAACTTAATGTTTTTTATCTCATCAATATTTGGCTTTCTGATATTTTCAAACTTTCCCTCAAACCAAAATGTTGAACGAAGTTTTCCGGTGGCCTGACTGATAGGATCACACTGAAAAAACTCCTGAATTTGTGAAAGGACGATATCAATTTCAGATGGAATGTTTAATGTTGGATGTTCGAAATTATAAATAAAATAATTACCTGAAAATGAGCTGCTATCAATATTAAAGCTAACATCTCTAAGGTCAATTGACGATGACACCAAAGTGTTTGAGCTTCCATTTGTAAACTTTCCGTTTAAGGAAAGATTGCTTAAAATAATATTTGTTTTATTATTTAATAAACTTCCTTCGGCTAAATTAAACTTTATGAGAATATTAGGATTTTTTCTTTTGTTAATCGGGCCTTTAATGTATGTAACAAAGCTAAAATCTCCATAAACCGAATAGTTTTTCAGTTTTTTCAAATATTGCCCCGGAAATAAATGAATCAATGAATTAAGCTCAGTATTATCCGTTGTGATTTTAATATCGCAGTATTGTTTTTTGTTATTTATATATTCTCCCGAAATGTTAAACTTTACACCGGAAATTTTAATATTGCTATCGTGAAAATGAAATTTACCCGACTCTTTAAAAACATTGAAGTGAAAAGAACTTTTTCTGTTAACCCTGTAATTCATTTCATTGATCTTTAAATTTTTTAAAAGCATATTTCCCTTTGCGATCAGTTTGCTTGAATCCTTTTTAAAATTTCCTTGTATGTCAAGATGAATTATACGGGTTTTAACATGATAGTTTTTAAACTGGTTAACAAATAGAAGTTCTACATTATTAATTGAAACGTTTTTCAAATTAACTGATAATTCTTCACCCAAAATTTCTTTATTAATCCAGATCATATAATTTTCCAGGCCGTTTTTATCGATAAGAATTTTAATAGCAGCTTGATTAACTTCAATAGATTTAATGTTATAATGCTTTTTTATAAGATCAATAACGTTGAATTCAAGAAATATCTTTGAAGCATTTAACAAAGTATCGGTATTAAAACCTCTGAACTCATTATTAGTTAAAAACCCGGTTTGGGATTTTAAATAAACATCTTTAAGCTCGAATGATGCATTGGGAAACTTTTTTAAAACTGAAAATTTTACATCTTTTACAATAATATCTGAATTTAGCTGTGCATTAATGTTTTTTAATAAAATAGGTCCCAGGCGGGCTTCATAAATTTTGGCAGTAATAACACTTGCAACTGTTAAAACCGATAGAATAATCAATATGATTGCTATGACACGTGCTGTTTTCAAAATGCTCTTTTATAAAGCCTTTAGTTAAAACTCAAAATTATATATTTTATTTCGATATTTCTTTTGTAGCATATAAAATGAATTAACTTTATTGTTAAAGTTGTTTTTAATGAAAAAGCTGATTTTAAAAGTAGTTATAGCATTACTTTTTTATACAACAGGCAATAACTTACTTTACGCGAATGATACAATAAGCCGTAATTATTCCATAGGATTAAAACTACATTATGGTAAAATTTTACCACACGCTAAAGATCTTTGGAGATTTGGAATATATAATCCCTATGGTGTACAAATTGATTTTGGCTGGTTCAGAGATGAAACAAAATCGTGGGATCAGTGTAATTGTTATGCAAAGATTGGGTTTTCCTTTATCTGGTTTAATTTTGGTTATTCAGAAGTTTTGGGAAATGCATACAATCCCATGTTTTATTATGAGCCGCTATTAACTTATAAAAGAAAGCTTTTTTTATCGTTAAAGGTCGGAATGGGCCCATCTTTTCTTGACAAGCCCTATCATGAAACAGATAATCCGGAAAATGAGTTCTTTTCAGCTTCACTAAGCTATATTCTTCTTTTGCACCTTAATATAAAATACAGGATTTCACCTCAGTTCGAAGTAAATATTTCGGGATGTTATAACCACATTTCCAATGGAGGTGTAAAGCAGCCAAACCGTGGAATAAACTTCCCCAGTTTCAATGTAGGGTTTAACTATAACTTTAAACAAGTTATTTTACGAGACAGATCAGGTTCCGGACGTCAGAATTTTAAAAATGAACAAATACGGTATGATGTTGCCTTTTATGGAACTGCAAAAAGCATACGGGCAAACGGTAATTATCCACAAAAAAATTTACCTGTATACGGAATTTATGGAAGTGCAAGTAAGCGATTAAGCAGGATGAGTGCCATTATAGGTGGAGCCGAATGGGTTTCTGATGGCTATGTGAAAGAGAAAATGATGCGCGAAGATAAAGATATTGATCATTATAATGCATCTTTAATTATTGGACATGAATTGCTAATAGGAAAAACTATATTCTCTCAAAATTTATGTTTCTATATTTACAATCCGTATGAATCGGAAGATGATTTAATGTATCAGCGATATAGTTTGCGATATCAGGTAACTGAACGTTTTTTTACCGGATTTTCTTTAAAAGCTCACCGTCATGTAGCTCATATTTTTGATGTACGGTTTGGAGTTAGTTTTTAATCAAAGTAATAATCATATTTGGCAGCATCTTCAGCCTTTTCATAATATTTTTCGGACAGGTCTTCTTTTTCCTTTATTTTATAAATTCGGCTTAACCCTAAATATGCGTATGTTTTGAAATTATTTGCAATACCATATATTTCATATTTTTCAGCTAGCTTTAATCCTTTTTTATAATCATACATTGCAATAGTATAATTCTGATTATAAATTTCTTCATACATTCCTTTATAAATATATGCAAGCATTTTAGTAAACTCATCTTGTTCGGATCTTACAAGCAGTTTTTGAATTAATTCTTCAACCCGGGCAGAATCTTTTGCTACTAGTTTTAACTCAATATATCGTGCCAAAAAGAATCTATTGTTTAAATTCAAGTTATACAACTCCCTGGCATATTTGAGTGCTTTTTTCGGATTATTTTCATAATTCAAATAAATGATCACAAGGAATACATATGCTTCAGTATCCATAAAAATACAGTTTTCGGTAGTATAACGTAATTCTTCAAGTCCCTTTTTGGTATTTCCCCTTTTCATGAAATAAACCACCGGTTTAAAAATCGGATGTGCTTTAGGATACTCTTCGCGATAATAATTATATAATCCGGTATAATAATTAAACTCTGCATTTCTTTCCCGTAAACGGAAACTTTTCATAGCCAGTTTATATTGAGGGTATATATGCTCAATAGCTTTTCTGTAAATTCCATTATCAGCATAGTACATCATTAACAAGGCACGTGAAGTCAATGAAAGTAAGTTAATTTCAGCATTGTTCTTATCATCATGCAATATTCTTTGCGTAATATTGATGCAACAGGTTAAAGAATCTAAAAAAGCTGATACGTATTCGCTGTCCGGTGTTAACGGATAATTGATCCAGTAATAGTACATTCCGTATAAAAACGTCCCAATTGGATGATTTGCAGTTTGCTCGTCAATATATTCTATTAAAACTTTAGCACTGTCAAACTGGTAATTGTAAATATGATCAATGCATACTTCAATAGAGTCGAGCAGTTGCACGTTTTCAAAAATTTTTACCTGTGCCTGCGAAAACTGAAGGAAAAAGATTACAAATATCAGTGTGAGTGCCTGTTTCATGCTTTTAATTATAATTGAAAATCTGAATGGCTAAGTTACAATTTTAACCCGATTAATTCAGGTTAAAAAGATGAAAACAGATTCTGAATAAGTTATTGGTTTAATTTGACATAAGGCATTTTGAACATTTTTATATTTAAACAAAGATTAGTTACTTTTATTTAACAATAATTTGAAGAAAAAATGAAAACTTATTATTTAGCATTTTTTTTATTAATCGGTTTATTACATTCTAAATTGTCAAGTAGTCAATCAAACTATCAACCAGGAATTATTATTGATAATAAAGGAGATACAATACATGGATTTATCAACTATCAAAATTGGGAGGAAAATCCAAACAAGATCGAATTTAAAAAAACACTTGATTTTAAAAGCTTATTTTTTCTTCCATTCGAAATAAAGGAATTTTATGTGTCAAATGAGTTTTATGTTCCAGGTAAGGTCATTGCTGAAGCGAGCCCATTCTTATCTGAAGACTTAAACTACCAGGAGGAGTATTCATACAGAACTGATGAGGTTTTTTTGTGCACTTTATTTAAGGGAACTAAAGATCTTTATCGTTATAAAGATTTTTTGGGGAAAGAACACTTTTATATTAAAAAGAATAATGAATTCATTTTGCTTCTGCATAAAAAATATTTAAAACTAATTGAAAACAAATCAGTTATAAAAACAAAAAGTACATATATACACCAACTGCTTGAATACTTTCAGGATAATTCAATATTGTATTCAGAAATTTACTATACCGAATATACTAAAGCAAGCATTACCAACTTATTTA
>DAOVJU010000492.1 GCA_030632095.1 Chlorobiota bacterium | reverse complement strand
GACCCTAATCCATGGATTTATGAAGAGTAGATTAATATATACGCTCATATTATTATTGCAGTTTATTGTGGCTAATGCCGTAAACCAGGATAGCATTTGTACTGTATCATTATATTCTTTCGATTTAATGCCAGTGCTGAATCCCTGGTTAATTAGCACCAACCCGGCCGGACTTAGTCTTAATCCCAATATTTATCCAGGTAAAATGAATTTGGGTTATTATGCTGAAACAGGGGATTACAAGCGGGTACAACAGGGCGAAAACATCAATCATTACAATTTTCAAACTCAACGCTACACAAAAATAAAAAATACATTTTTGTACGGAAGCTTTAGTTATGACAAAAGTTTTGAAAACGGAACCTATTATTCAAATGTAAATAATCCTTATAGAGGAACACCTTATTTACTTGTTGATACCATTGGGAATGATATTTACGACAGGGAGTTCTTTACCCTGAAAGGAGATATATCAACACCACTTTATCATAACATAACCTGGGGACTTTCAACAGATTTTAATGTCGGACTGGCTTCACAAAATCGTGATCCGCGACCTAAAAACAAAGTGCTTAACCTTTCTATTTCACAGGGACTGTTATTCTCTTTTTCTAAACTCAATATAGGTATTAATCTGCTCTATAGTTATTACAACGAGGACATTGAAATTGATTTAGTTGAAGAAAATGTACAATTGGCTTTCTTTCAACTTCATGGTCTCGGTACATACATCTACCATGTGGCAAGTTCATTTAACCGCTTATATAAACGAAATAGTTTAGGTGGTGAAACTCAGGTTAATTATAAGTCAGGTAATATAAATAGCCTGTTAGGAACCAGGCTCCTATACATAAAAGAAATTGCCAATGATGGACGAAGGGCAGGAAATGCCTCATGGTCATACATCAAAAACGATTCTGAACTTGAAGGGATTACACTGGAAATATACAATACTACCATAATTAATAATAATTCTTCAATTCATCGTTTTTATGCTAATACAAAGATAAACACCATGCTGGGTACGGAAATTATCCAGCGCCTTGAAATATTTGGAGAAAACGATGCAGTAAACTGGTTTACTTATGGTAAAGAGGAAAAATATTGTTCTACCCTGATTAATGCGGAACTTTCCTATAATTACTTAAAAATGAAAGAAGAATTTAAACGAAATTACGAATTTAAGTTTGCAGTAAATTACTACGGTTTTGAACAAGCATATTATATTCCAAACAGGGAAGAAGCTTATAAAAACTTAATATTTTCGCTTAGTTTTGATAAATCTTTTTACTTAAGCAATCATATTTTTTCAATATCAGCAGGATTAAAATATAAGAAGAACATTTCCTCCAATCAGAATTTTGAGGAAAACGGGTTCATTATTGATAAGCTACTGCTGCCTGATTTCAATTTCCTTACCAGCAATTTTTATGCTCCGGGATTTAAATTTTCTTATGAAATTGCATTAAATAAAATATTTGATAAATTCTTTTTTATGACAAATGTTGATTTGTACCGGGGAAATAATGACCATACCCGAACAATATTCAATTTTAGTACAGGTGTAATTTTTTAATAATTAATTTATGAATAATGTAATAGAGTGCAATAACCTGACCCATTACTATGGTAAAAAACTCGTTTACGAAAATCTTAACTTTCATGTTAAGGAAGGAAGTATTCTGGGTTTGCTGGGTAAAAATGGTGCAGGAAAAACAACAACCATTAATATTCTACATGGTTTTCTTCAGCCCCGGAATGGCGAATGTTTGATTTTTGGCGAAAATTCCCAACATTTAACGCCTAAAACAAAGAGTAGGATAGGTTTCCTGATAGAAGGGCATGTACAATATGCTTTTATGGATATTTATCAGATAGAGAAATTTTATTCAGGATTTTATCCCAAATGGAATAATAAGCCCTACTGGGAACTGATGGAAAAACTAAAAATAACACCCAAACAAAAAATTTCAACCATGTCATGTGGTCAGAAATCACAGGTTGCTTTGGGCCTTATTCTTGCCCAGGATCCTGATTTGCTCATTCTTGATGACTTTTCCATGGGACTTGACCCGGGTTACCGAAGATTGTTTATTGACTACCTTCGAACTTATGCAAAAGCTGAAAATAAAACCATTTTCGCCACTTCTCATATTGTTCAGGATATGGAAAGGCTTATTGATGATGTGTTGATAATGGATTTTAACAGAGTGCTGGCACAAAGTCCGCTCGATGAATTTATGAATACTTTCAAACAATTCAATTTTGAATTGGGTAGGACTGATATTGATTTATCGAAAGAAAAATTTGTTGTCAACATCGAAATAATAAAAGATAAAGTAGAATTATATACCTATGAATCTGAAAGTTTTGTTAAGAATTTTCTCAACAAGAAAAACATCAGCTATAAAAATTTTGTTGAAATCAACATGGGACTTGAAGATGCATTTATAGGTTTAACAGGTAAATATTAAAGATATGTTTAAATCAGTAGTTTTTAAAGAATGGCTAAAAATCAGATGGTTTCTTATTATTTTATCGTTAATAAGTGTAATAGCCGTTGGAAATATTTTTCTTAAAGTACAACACAATATAACTTTTAACGAAGCTAACAAGTATTGGTATCTTCTCCTTTTTCAAAATCATCATTATTTCAGGTATTTGAAGTTTGTGCCATTATTTACAGGTCTTGCAATTGCTGTTGCCCAATATATTCCTGAAATAATGAATAGACGTATCAAACTCACGTTTCATCTTCCTGTTAATGAAAACAAGATACTAATAATGATGCTGGGGTTCGGAACAATAAGCTTATTGGTAAGTTATGCCATCATGTTTTCTATTTTCACAGGGCTAAGTAATCATTTTTTTGCAAAAGAGATAGTACACGCGGTAATTATTTCCGTTACACCATGGTTTTTAGCGGGTTTTGCGGCATATTTTCTGGCAGCATTAATCATTCTTGAGGCCATTTGGAAATACCGCATAGCCTATTTTATTACAGCTTGTGCATTTATATTGTTATATTTTGAAAATAGTGTTGCAGGTGGCTACAGCCCGGTTAACCTTAAAATGGCTATTTTAACTTTATTAATCAGTGTTTCGTTGTTGTTCTCAGCATATAGATTCAGAAAAGGAGAAATGTAATTATGAAACTTCCATGTATTATTAATGCACAAACAAAAATGAATAAATAATG
>DAOVJU010000118.1 GCA_030632095.1 Chlorobiota bacterium | reverse complement strand
CTTTCATTTTATTTATTATTTCTAATAATTCTAATGGATTTGAGAAGTTATTTTTTAACTCATCAAGATAATAAACATCTTCGTTTGTTTTTGTAAGCCCAATGTAATTAAACTGCGATTTTAGTTTATGTGCAATTGATGCCACAACATGTATATTCCCTTCCTTAATGTTTTTTTCAAGCCTTACAATATCATCATTTATAGAAGCAACATATAAATTTAAAATTTTCCTTATCCCTTCAAGGTTGCCTCTGTAATTTTTATATAAATAATTCAGGTTAATATATTTGAATTGTTCACTAAATAAAGCAAGGTCAACCGGTTCATCCTGTATTATTTTACGTGTTTTTAATAATATATCATTTTCTACATTATAACCTCGATTTGTTTTATATCTACTCGCATAAAAAATAATTTTTTTAATCAGGTTTTCTGGTTCAAAAGGTTTTACAATAATATCGTTAAACCCATGATCCATAATCTTTTCTTTGTCTTTATCTAAAGCATATGCTGTTAATGCTATTACCGGAAGTTCAGTTAATTTCAGTTTATTCCTAATATGTTCTATTGTTTCATATCCATCCATAAATGGCATTTGAATATCGAGTAAAATTACATCATATTGATTTTTTTTAAGCATTTCGATAACGCCAAAACCATTTTCTACAGTGTCAATTTTTACGTTCGGATTATAATATTGTATTAAATCAACAGCAACTTCCTGGTTTGTAATGATATCTTCAGCCAGAAGTATTTTTACGTTTGAAGGTAAACTCAATGCTTCATATATATCTTTTTGTTCGATATCTTCACTTTTAGGCAAGGGCAGTAAATACTTTAATGTCACAGTGAATTCAGATCCTTTTCCTAATTCACTTTTTACTTTAATAGTTCCTTTTTGCAAATCAACTAATTTTTTGACTATCGATAATCCTAATCCTGTTCCTTCATATTTTTTATTTGTATGATTATCACCCTGGTTGAAATTATCAAAAATTGATTCAATTTTTGATTTATCAACCCCAACCCCACTGTCTGAAATAACATATTTAAGTGTAATATGTTTGTCTGTACTATTTTCAACAGTTATATTAATGTCAACTTTTCCTTTTTTATTTGTGAACTTAATGGCATTGCCCAGTAGATTAGTAAGTATCTGGTTTAGCCTGAGTTTATCTCCTATTATTATATGAGGAATATTTCTATCAAAATTCAGGTTTAACTTTATATATTTCTCATGTGCATTTATTTGAAATGTATCATTAAGAGTATAAATTAATTTTTTAATATCAAACTCTTGCCTGTCAATTCCAATTTTCCCTGCTTCAATTTTCGATAAATCAAGAATATCATTTATTAACATTAACAGGTTGCTACAAGAACTTTTTATGTTTTGCAGATAATGCTTATACTTTTCATGATTTGGTTTTTTTATAAGCAGGTTTGTAAACCCTATTATACTATTCATGGGAGTTCTGAACTCATGGCTCATATTTGCCAGGAAAATACTTTTCGATTGATTTGCCGTTTCTGCTTCAATTTTTGCTTGTTGTAATTCTGAATTAATATTTAGCAGAATGTTTTTTTGTTCGTCAAGATCAATTTTATTTTTTGTCAAGATTTTATTGGCTTTTTTAATTTTTCGATAGCCAAGGAATATTATAATGAGTAATATAAAAAAAACTGACATAGCATAAAATAACAGTGAATTAATCAGGGATTTTTTTTCTAACTCCATTTCCTGGATATTTGCTTTACTCTCCAGCTTATTTAGTTCTTTTTCTTTTCTTGCAAATTCAAACCTGGTTTGCAATTCATGTATTTTATCAATGCTTTCTTTACTAAATATTGAATCTTTAACAGATGAGTATTTAATATGGTACTGTAATGCTTTCTTATAATTGTTTAATTGTAAATGTGCCCTGAATAAATGATGATAAATGTTTTTTTCAATTTCCCTGATCTCAGCTTCCCGTGCAATTCTTAATCCTTTATGATAAAAACTTATTGCTTCCAAGTAATTACCCAGGGCTAAATTAACATTTCCAAGTTTATCATATGAACTGGCAATACCTCTTTTATTTCCAATTTCTTTTCGTATTACTAATGCATCCCGGAAATACTTTTCCGCTTCATTATATTCTCCATTATTAAGTTTTATGAAACCTATATTGCTGATCGAGTTTGCTAATCCATATTTATATTCTAACTGTTTACTTATTTCTTTAGAGAGATGGTAATATTCAAGCGCTAATGCAGTTTTGTTTATGTCTCTGTAAACAGCGCCAATGTTGTTTAAAACATTTGCTACAATTATTTCGTTCCCGATTATCTCATTTATTTCCAAAGATTTTTTAAAACATTCTAAAGCTTTTTCATAATTACCAATGTTAAAGTTCACGACACCTAAATTACTCATTGAGCCAGCTACACCTGATTTGTTCTTAAGTAATTCATGTATGTGTAACGCGCTTTGATAATTGTAAATTGCAAGTTCATAATCTCCCCAGTTTTCGTAAAGTATACCTATATTATTGTATATTTTTGCAATTCCTAAACTGTCTTTTTCTATTTTAAAAATGTTAAGAGCCTTGTTATAGTATGAAAGCGATTTGTTTAGTTCTCCTTTATAATACTCTGTAATACCTTTAACCTTATAAGCTTTGGCAATTTCTAAATTATTTTTATTTTTTTCAGATTCTAGTAAAGCCAAACTCGAATATAAATTCGCGGAGTCTGAATCTACATTACAATATAAAAAAGCTATTTCATTTAAAATAAACTCTTTATTAGTGTGGATTTTATTTAATTCATTTCTTAAACTATCAATTTTATAATTAATAATATTTGCCTGATTGTCAGAACAAAAGATAAATATATAGAATAACAGTAATACAGGTTTATAAATCCTATTTATGTGATCTCTCATTTGAAGTTTTAAATTAGTTTTTTTTATTTGCTATTTATTCAGAAGAATGTTCAATGTATTTATTTATTTCAATTATAGTTTTATCCCAGATGTCTTGAATTTCAGTTATATTTTGGATCATATTAATAACTTGCTTGTTATTATTTGCATTCTTTTCAATAAATATTAGCTTTTCCTTACTGGAAATTAAGCCTAAATACCCTATCTTCGTTTTCAAAGTATGAGCCAGGGTTTTAACTTTCTTTATATTATTTTTATCAAGATTTTCTTTTAGGCTTTTTAATTCATCAGGGATAGTATCAAGATACATTTTGAATATTTTTGAGATCTTTTTGGTATTATTTCGGTAGATCTTATTCAATTGCCCTAAATTCAGAAACTCGAAATCCAGTTTTACAGTTTTTTCATCAATAATCTTCTCGTTATCTGCTTTAATTGTTTCAACGGGTGCAATATTTTTTACAGAACTTGAGTATAAAATTATTTTTCTAAACAGGTCATCAGGATTAAAAGGTTTAGTAATATAGTCATTCATGCCAATCCTTTCACAAGTCTCTCTTTCTTCTTTCATAGCATGTGCAGTCATTGCTACAATTGGAACATTACATTTAGGTGGTTTTAAATCTTTTCTGATAATTTTTGTAGCTTCAATACCATCCATTTCTGGCATTTGTATATCCATAAGGATAAGATGGTAATCGTTATTTTTTACCTGATTGAGTGCCTCGTAGCCGGTAATTGCTACGTCAACCTCAATTTGCTGGTTCCATGATTTAATTGTATCTAATGCAAGTTGTTGATTTATATAATTATCCTCTACCAGCAATATTTTTATAACCTTGAACCGCTCATCAGAACTGGTTATATCTTTTAGCCTGTATTCATCTAATTGGGCTTTCGATCCGATTTTAAATTTAAGTTCACAGTTAAATGTTGTTCCTTTATTCACTTTACTTTTAATATCAATTTTACCATTCTGAAGCTCAACGAGTTGTTTTACAATTGCCAAACCTAATCCGGTTCCCCCATATTTTCTTGTTGTGTCACTTTCAGCCTGGGTAAAACTCTGGAATATATTTTTCAATTTATCCTCAGAAATCCCGATGCCTGAATCTTTTACCTGAAATTGTATGTTTACTGTATCATTTTTATTTTCAACCAGGTTTAAGTTTAAACTAACTTTTCCACCCTTGTTTGTGAATTTAATCGAGTTACTAAGTAAATTTATAAGTATCTGGTTTAAGCGGAAGGGGTCACCTATTATCACTTCAGGAATTCTTGAATCTATATTATTTTCCAACAATATTCCTTTTTCATTGACACGCATCCTTAATGTGTCAAACAATTGATCAACTAGTTCATATATACTAAAAGTTGTACTTTCAAAAGTCAGTTTGCCTGCTTCAATTTTAGAGAAATCAAGTATATCATTAATAATAACCAAGAGGTTTTCCCCTGAAGTTTTAATATTTTTTATGAATTTTTGTTGGTCACTTGAGGCTTCAGTCTTTAATAATAAATTTGTAAAACCAACAATTGCATTCAGTGGTGTTCTGATCTCATGTGAAGTATTTGCCAGGAAGATTTCTTTTAATTTTGAACTTTCCTTAATTTCTTCATAGGCTTTTTCCAGTTCTGTTTTTTGTTTATTAATTAACAGTAAAGCTCTTTGTAATTTAACATGTTGACTACTTGATTTTTTAAATGCTTTTTCCAGGCTGTCTTTATGTTCATTAATCAAGCGAAGAGCTTTTTGTAGCTTAACATGCTGTCTGCTTGATTTTTTAAATGCTAGTTCTAATTCTTCGTTTTGTTGGCTTATTGCTTTATTGGCATCTTCCAGTTTGGTTTTATTTTGTAAAAGTAGTTTCGTCCTTTCATAAACTTCAATTTCCAGTTCCTGGTTTATTTTTTCTTCTTTTTCCTTCATACGCCTTAAATCTTCAAGAGCATTTACATATGCTTTTTCTCTTTGGATACGCATACGTATGGAAAGGCCAATGGTAAGCAGAACTGACATAAACGCGAAACCTGCTTTTATTGCAACATCCTGAAAATAATTGTTTAAATAACCTGATTGAAGATGAACAAATAATAATGAAATACTAATTACAATTAGCGATAAAGAGCTAATAAAAAACAAAGCAAATTTCGGAGTACTTTTATAGTTTATAATTGCCAGAATAAAACCTGAAGTGATAAGTATATAAGCTAAAATAAATGAAATAATCACAGAAAACTTGAAAGTGAAAAAATTAAATGCGAATGCAATAATCATTAATATTGAAGCATATACAATAAAATCGAGTATTCGCTTTAATAAAGGTTGGCTTTTTCGTGCATTAAAATAATTTGATATAAAATAGGAGATAGGAATATATGAAATAAGTAATGAAATAATAGTCAATTGATTATTCATTTTTAAATTTCCTGTCCAGAAGAATTGTAATCCATAACCATCAAAAATAAAGCTAAATATGCAAATCATTACTACATAGAAAAAAAACCAGAAATTATACATTTCTGAACGTGATTTCTTGTTCGATAACATAATCAATAAGGATGTGAATAAAATTGTCACTAATACACCATAATATACTCCGTTTAAAATATTATTTCTTTCAGTTTTCGACAAGAATGTTAATGGTGAGAATAAATTCATTGATATATTTAATGGTCCTCCTTCGCTGGAAATTTTCAAATAAATTGTATGTTCTGTTTTTGGATCTAATGATAATTGCGAAATAAAATGGCGGTTGTTTATGTTATAAGATGTTTTTGTAAGAAATCTTGAGCTTGTTGTCAATTTAATAATCGAATCTTCTTTAAGTATATAAAGCTGTTTGCATTTAATCCTGGGATTATTACCAGCAAGAATTAAATGTTGCTTAATTCGGGTGTCATTAAATATTTTAAATTTCAGCCAGAAATCTGAATAACTATAACCCAAATATATTTCTGAAAATTTTTTATGTACTTTAATGCTGAAATCTGCATCAGATATAATTTGTTCAAGACTGATGTTTTTTTTAACATCTTCGTAAATTTCAATATTTTCAAGAAGATTATAAATGTTTTTTTCACCTTTATATATAAGGGTTTTAGGCGAGTTTGTATATGCTTTCAATGCAAATAGCTCACATAAAACAAATATGACAACAGCTTTTGTTATATATTGAAACATGCAATAAAATTAAAACTTAATTCCGATAATTAAAATATCATCAACCTGTTCGCAAGTACTTTTCCATTTTAGATGGGCTTCAAGAAGTAGGTTTTCTTGTTCTGAGATTGGCTTGAGGTGTACATTAAGGAGTAAATCTTTAAATTGCTTATACTTGAATTTTTTATTATTTGGCCCTCCGAATTGATCAACATATCCATCGGAAAATAAATAAACCATATCGTCTTTTTTAATTTCAATTTTGTGGTTATGAAATTTATTTTCATGAATTGTTTCGCCAATGCTTTTTCTATCTCCACTATAAATAGTTAATTCGTTATTCCTAATATGATAAATTTGTTGATTTGCTCCTGCAAATTCTAAACTATATTTGTCGGGGTTGAAACATATTAATGATATATCCATCCCATCTTTAACAGTCATAATAGCTGAATGATATGACATTACTTTTGTTACACCTTGATTAATTGCTTCCAATATAGCAGATGGTTTAGTGAGCCCATATTGAAAAATTGCACGGTCTAGCTGATCTTTTCCAATAACAGACATTATTGCACCAGGTATACCATGTCCTGTACAATCAACTGATGCTATTATAATTTTGCGTTTCTTTTTTGAATTTAATATTAACTCATTTTTTTCAGGTGGATATTTATCTATCCAGTAAAAATCACCACTAAGTATATCTTTTGGTCTAAAAAGGATAAAATTATTTGGTATTATCTGGTTAATATATTCACTACCAGGTAAAATTGAAGTCTGTATGCGTTTTGCATAATTAATACTATCTGTAATATCCTGATTTTTAATTTCAAGTAAGTTTTTTTGCTCAATTATTTGTTCTTGTTTAGCTTTAATTTCACTATTACGCTGTGCTAACTCTTTATTTTTTTTCTTTATTTCGGAAAAAGATTTTTCGAGTACCAGGTTTTTTTCTGTTATTTCATCTCTATGTTTTAAAATCTCAATACGTTGCTGGTGAAGTTTTGTGTTTTTATTACCTATTTCAATAACAGCGCTAAGGAATTTTTCATTACTTTTTGATAGTGAATCAGTTCTTTCCCTGACTTTTCCTTCAAGCCTCTTATTTGCATCTTCTTTAAAATCATTCAACTTTTTAAGGTTATCTACCGATATCTTATGTGCTTTTTCTTGCAGAATTTTTAATCTGATAGAAAGTGCAACTGATAATAATATAACTTGAATAGCCAAACCTATTTTAAATGCATTTTCCCTCTCAGTGATATTAATTACATGTGAAAAAATATTTGATGAAATAATTATTGTGCTAAATAAAAATGAGAGAAAAGCCAGGATGAAAAAAATGGTAAGCTGCGGTCCTTTTTTAAATAATATAATTGCAATTACTGTTATTGAAACAATTGATATTATCATTAAATAGGCAATGCCACATGAAATAAATTTTACCGGTAAAGTGTCTATCAGCGAAACAGGTATAAATAATAAATTTAAAATAGCCAGCCCATTTGTCAATAAATAATAAATGTTGTTTTGATTTCTTAAATTGAAATATGCAATTGTAAACTGTATTAAAAAGAAAGTCCCTGAAAGAGCAAGTATACTGCTCATGTTATTTGCCAGCCAGGGAGAATTTGGCCATAAAAACTGAAAGGATAAGCCATCCAGATCAAGCACAAAAAACCCGGTTAAAGTAACATAAATTAGATAGTAGAAATGGGCCGGTTTTCTAAAATTAAGTAATAACAGGAATAAACTGGTGAAAATGATCGCGAGCATTATACCATAAAAAACTCCATTTACAATATGCTCCCGACTAATTTTTTTGGTAAACCCAGCCGGTGAATATATCATTACCGGAAACTTTATAGAACTACCTTCAGTGTTTATTTTTAAATAATAGGTGTAAACTGAGCTTGGATCAAGCGTAATTTCAAAAATAAAATTCCTGTTATCAGTATTTCTGGTGTAAAAAGGGTAGCTATCCCCTGTTTCTTGCAACGCCCTTACAAAATTATATTTTTCAACAAAAAGCTGAATTTTATTTATTGATGGATTTTTTATTTCTAAAATTGCAGAAATAAGATAATTGTAATTATTCTTAATTGAGAATTTTAACCAATGATTTGATTTCGAAAAATCAATAATTATTTCATGAGCAAGGTTTTTAATAAATTTATCTTCCTCTTTAAATACAACTTCTGAAATAAAGTGCGTATTGTTAGTATCAACAAAAATTTTGACATAATTGCTTATGTTTTCTTGGCTCAGATTATGCAGATTAAATGTATCCTGATGGGACATTTCCCGGGCATAATAATCACTCAAACATGGCTTTGTTATTGCAAAGATGGCTAATACAAGTATAATTCTTATGTTGCAATACATTTTATTAATGTAATTATTAATACAACTTGCGTACAAGATAAAGTAAGCTTTATGAAAATGCAAATTAAATCATATCAAGATGTAACAATCTAAAATGAATTGGTTTAGAAAGGAATTAGGTAACTTCTCAACAAATCGTGGTAAATCAATTTTTCTT